>NZ_JAOCFV010000023.1:0-69210 GCF_029842145.1 Stenotrophomonas sp. GD03794 | reverse complement strand
ATGCTTGAACAGACGCTCGATCACCTGCAGGCCCTGGTGTCCTTCGACACCCGCAACCCGCCGCGTGCGATCACCACCGGTGGCATCTTCGATTACCTGCGCGCGAACCTGCCCGGCTTCAACGTCGAGGTGATCGACCATGGCGCCGGTGCGGTCAGCCTGTACGCCGTGCGCGGCACGCCGAAGTACCTGTTCAACGTGCATCTGGACACCGTGCCGGATTCGCCGCACTGGAGTGCAGACCCGCACGTGATGCGGCGCCTGGACGACCGTGTGGTCGGCCTGGGCGTGTGTGACATCAAGGGCGCCGCCGCCGCGCTGGTGGCCGCGGCCAATGCCAGTGATGGCGATGCCGCGTTCCTGTTCTCCAGCGACGAGGAAGCCAACGATCCGCGCTGCATCGCCGCGTTCCTGGCCCGTGGCCTGCCGTATGAAGCGGTGCTGGTGGCGGAGCCGACCATGAGCGAAGCGGTGCTGGCGCACCGTGGCATCAGTTCGGTGCTGATGCAGTTCGCCGGCCGCGCCGGGCACGCTTCGGGCAAGCAGGATGCGGCCGCCAGCGCGCTGCACCAGGCCATGCGCTGGGGCAACCGCGCATTGGACCATGTGGAATCGCTGGCCTCGGCACGCTTCGGTGGCCTCACCGGCCTGCGCTTCAACATCGGTCGCGTCGAAGGTGGGATCAAGGCCAACATGATCGCGCCGGCCGCCGAAGTGCGTTTCGGGTTCCGTCCGCTGCCGTCGATGGATATCGATGGATTGCTGGCCACTTTCGCCGGCTTCGCCGAACCGGAAGCGGCACTGTTCACCGAGACCTTCCGTGGCCCCAGCCTGCCGGCCGGTGACATCGCCGAGGCCGAGAACCGCCGCCTGCTGGCGCGCGACGTGGCCGATGCGCTGGAGCTGCCGATCGGCAACGCGGTGGACTTCTGGACCGAAGCCTCGCTGTTCTCCGCTGCTGGCTACACCACGCTGGTGTTCGGCCCGGGGGACATCGCCCAGGCCCACACCGCCGATGAGTTCGTGACGCTGGACCAGCTGCAGCGCTACACCGACGCCGTGCACCGCATCATCGCCGCCGGCGCCTGATCGACCCCACAACGCCGCCCGGCCCTGGCCGGGTGGAACTGCAACGCGGCGACCGCCGCCTGTGACGAAACCGAAATGTCTCCTGCCCTCCAGCCCCACCGCCAGACCCGCCAGACCATCGTGCGCCTGCTTTCCAGCATGGCCAGCGCGAAGGAGATCAGCCAGTACCTCAAGCGCTTCTCGCAGCTGGACGCCAAGCGCTTTGCCGTGGTCAAGGTCGGCGGCGCGGTGCTGCGCGACGACCTCGACGCGCTGACCTCTTCGCTGTCGTTCCTGCAGGAAGTCGGCCTGACCCCGATCGTGCTGCACGGCGCCGGCCCGCAGCTGGATGCCGAGCTGTCGGCCGCCGGCATCGAAAAGCAGACCGTCAACGGTCTGCGCGTGACCTCGCCGGAGGCACTGGCGATCGTGCGCCGGGTGTTCCAGCAGTCCAACCTGCGCCTGGTCGAAGCCCTGCAGCAGAACGGCGCGCGTGCCACCTCGATCACCGGTGGCGTGTTCGAGGCGGAGTACCTGGACGTGGACACCTACGGCCTGGTCGGTGAAGTGAAGCGGGTCAACCTGGCGCCGATCGAAGCCAGCCTGCGCGCCGGTTCGATTCCGGTCATCACCAGCCTGGGCGAAACCGCCGGTGGCCAGATCCTCAACGTCAATGCCGACTTCGCCGCCAACGAGCTGGTGCAGGAGCTGCAGCCGTACAAGATCATTTTCCTGACCGGCACCGGCGGCCTGCTGGACGAGCAGGGCAGCGTGATCGATTCGATCAACCTGTCCACCGAGTACGACCACCTGATCGCGCAGCCTTGGATCCACGGCGGCATGAAGGTGAAGATCGAACAGATCAAGGATCTGCTCGACCGCCTGCCGCTGGAATCGTCGGTGTCGATCACGCGCCCGGCGGACCTGGCCAAGGAACTGTTCACCCACAAGGGCTCGGGCACGCTGGTGCGCAAGGGCGAGAAGGTGCTGCGCGCCACCGCGTGGAACGAGCTGGACCTGCCGCGGCTGAAAGGCCTGATCGAATCCAGCTTCGGCCGCACGCTGGTGCCTGACTATTTCCAGAAGACCAAGCTGCTGCGCGCCTATGTCAGCGAGAACTACCGCACCGCGGTGATCCTCACCGACGAAGCCGAGGGCGTGTACCTGGACAAGTTCGCCGTGCTCGATGATGCACAGGGTGAAGGCCTCGGCCGCGCGGTGTGGAACGTGATGCGGGATGAAACGCCGCAGCTGTTCTGGCGTTCGCGCAATGGCAACCCGATCAATCATTTCTACTATGCTGAATCCGATGGCTGCTACAAGCAGGGCCATTGGAAGGTGTTCTGGTACGGCGCCGATGGCATCGACCGGATCAGCACCTATGTCGACCACTGCGCCCAGCGCGCACCGAGCCTGCAGGGCTGAATGATGGACCATTCCGATCACTGGACTACGATTCCCACCCTGCGCGGCCAGCACGTAACACTGCAACCGCTGCAGCCCGAGCATGTGCCTGGCCTGCGCGCCGCCGTGGAGGGCAGTGGCCTGGACCAGCTCTGGTACACCCAGGTGCCTTCGCCGGAGCGGGTCGAGCACTATGTGCAGGCCGCGCTGCAGGCGCAGGTGGAAGGCAAGGTGCTGCCGTTCGTGATCCTCGATGCGGCAGGTGACATCGTGGGTACCACCCGCTTCTACGACCTGGATGCCGGCGTGCCCAAGCTCAGCCTCGGTTACACCTGGTATTCACCGCGCGTGCAGCGCACCGGCGTCAACACCGAAACCAAGCTGTTGCTGCTGCAGCACGCCTTTGAAACCATGGGCTGCATCAGCCTGGTGCTGGAAACCAGCTGGTTCAACTTCACCTCGCGCACCGCCATCGCCCGCCTCGGCGCCAAGCAGGACGGCGTGCTGCGCAACCACAAGCGGCATGCCGACGGCACGCCGCGCGACACGGTCATCTTCTCCATCATCGATACGGAATGGCAGGGCGTGAAGCGCCACCTGCAGCACCGCCTGGACAGCCACGCATGAACGATTCGACTTTCACCCTGGGCATCGTCGGCGCCCGTGGCCATACCGGCGCCGAGCTGATCAAGCTGGTGGCCGCACACCCGCGGCTGAAGCTGGCCTTCGTGTCCTCGCGCGAACGCGCCGGGCAGCGCCTGTCCGACCACCATCCGGAATTCCAGGGCGAGCTGCAGTACGAGAACCTGGACGCCGACGCCGTGGCCGCCAAGGGCGTGGACGCGGTGATCCTGGCCCTGCCCAACGGCCTGGCCGCACCGTTCGTGGCCGCACTGGAAGCGGCGAAGCCGGACACCGTCATCGTCGACCTGTCGGCCGACTACCGCTTCGACAACAGCTGGTACTACGGCCTGCCGGAGCTGACCCGCGGCCGCTACAACGGCCAGAAGCACATCAGCAACCCGGGCTGCTATGCCACGGCGATGCAGCTGGCGGTGCATCCGCTGCTGGACCTGCTGGCCGGTCCGCCGCAGTGCTTCGGTGTGTCCGGCTATTCCGGCGCCGGCACCACGCCGTCGGACAAGAACAACGTCGAACTGCTGGCCGACAACCTGATGCCGTATGCGCTGACCAACCACGTGCACGAGCGCGAAGTGTCGGTCCAGCTGGGCGTGGCGGTTGAATTCATGCCACACGTCGCGCCGCATTTCCGTGGCATCACGCTCACCGCCAACCTGTGGCTGAACCGCGTGCAGACCCGCGAACAGATCGTCGAGCGTTTCCAGCAGGCCTATGCGGGCGAACCGCTGATCGAGGTGGTGGATGAAGCGCCGTGGGTCAGCCGCATCGCCGGCCGCCACGGTGCCCAGGTCGGTGGCTTCACCCTGGCCCCGGGCGGCAAGCGGGTGGTGGTGGTGGCGACCCTGGACAACCTGCTGAAGGGCGCGGCCACCCAGGCCATGCAGAACCTCAACCTCGCGCTGGGCATCGACGAACTGACGTCGATCCCGCACTGAACACGTATTCCGGAGCCCCCATGGCAGACCTTCTTTGGCAGAAGCCCGGCGTCGCCGTCGACGCCCAGATCCAGACCTTCCTCGCCGGTGACGACGTGATCCTCGACCGCGAGTTCTTCCTGCATGACATCGCCGCCAGCGCCGCGCATGCGCAGGGCCTGCAGCACATCGGCATCCTCAGCGCCGATGAACTGGCCGGCCTGCTGCGCGAGCTCGACGTGTTGGCGCAGGACTTCCGCGAAGGCCGCTTCGTGCTGGACACGCAGTACGAAGATGGCCACTCGGCGATCGAAGCGCGCCTGACCGAACGCCTCGGCGATGCCGGCCGCAAGATCCACACCGGCCGCAGCCGCAATGACCAGATCCTGGTCGCCACCCGTCTGTGGCTGAAGGAGAAGCTGCAGCGTGTGGCCCAGCTCAGCGCAGAAGTTGCCAAGGTCGCGCTGGACCGTGCGCAGGCCGAGAAGGACCTGCCGATTCCCGGCTACACCCATATCCAGCGCGCCGTGGTGTCCTCGGCCGGCATGTGGTGGGCCGGATGGGCCGAGGCCTTCATCGACAACGCCATCCGTGCCCGGGATACCCATGCGCTGGTCGACGCCAACCCGCTTGGCACGGCTGCCGGCTACGGTGTGAACCTGCCGCTGGACCGCGAGCACACCACGGCCGCGCTGGGCTTTGCGCGCATGCAGGTTTCGCCGATCTACGCGCAGCTGTCGCGCGGCAAGTTCGAGCTGGCCGCACTGGAAGCCCTCGGCGGTGCCACGCTGGATCTGCGCCGCATTGCCTGGGATCTGTCGCTGTTCACCAGCGCCGAATTCGGTTTCGTGGCATTGCCGGCGCAGTACACCACCGGCAGTTCGATCATGCCCAACAAGCGCAACCCGGACGTGATCGAACTGATGCGTGCGACCCACGCCAGCGTCGCCGCTGCACGCACCGAGATCGAACAGCTGCTGTCGCTGCCGTCCGGTTATCACCGTGACCTGCAGTCGTCCAAGGGCGCCATCTTCCACGGTTTCGGCCGTGGCCTGGCCGCGCTGGAGCTGCTGCCGGCGCTGCTGGCCAACCTGGAATGGCGTGACGACCGGCTGCGTGCGGCGATCGATTCGGGCATGTATGCCACCGACGTGGCCGTGGAAGCGGCCGTGGCCGGCGTGCCGTTCCGCGAGGCCTACAAGGCCGCAGCTGCCGGCGCCGACAGTGCAGGGCAGGGACGCACCCCGGAAGGCAGCCTGGCCGCACGCGTGTCGCCGGGTTCGGCCGCCGACCTGCGCCTGGACGAACTGCGCGCACGCTGGCAGGCGCTGGCCTGATGGCCGGCACCGTCTACCTGGTGCTGGCCATGCGCCGGCCCGATTTCAACGCCGCCGCCGTGCAGCCGCACCGTGACTTTCTCGATGCATTGCAGGCACAAGGCAAGCTGCAGCTGACTGGCGGTTTCGCCGATGGCAGCGGTGGTGCCTATGTGCTGTGCAACGTCGAGAGCCTGGAACAGGCGCAGGCCATCGTCGCCACCGATCCGCTGGTGACGATGCAGGCCTCCGAGCTGACCGTGCACGAATGGAACACCCGCTGAGACACTGACTGATGACCCTGCACGCCGCCACCGTCGCCTCGCCGTTCCCCGAACAGGCGCTGCCGCCGTGGCGGCGTGCGGTGCTCAAGGTTGGCAGCAGCCTGTTGGCGGCCGATGGCGGCGGCCTGTCGCCACGCCACGCACTGGGCCTGGCACAGTTCGTCTCGGCCAATGTGCTGGCCGGACGCGAGGTGGTGATCGTGTCCTCGGGCGCGGTCGCCGCTGGCCGCGCGATTCTTCCCCGGGCTGATGAGCCCGGTGCGGCGATGGCGGCGCGGCAGGCGCTGGCTGCGCTCGGTCAGGCCCAGCTGATCGGGCTCTGGCAGCGCTTCTTCGAGCGCCCGGTGGCGCAGGTGCTGCTGACCCACGACGACCTGCGCAACCGCCGCCGATACCTCAACGCACGTGCCACGCTCAATGAGTTGCTGCGGCTGGGCGCGTTGCCGGTGGTCAATGAGAACGACACCGTGTCGGTGGACGAACTCAAGCTCGGCGACAACGACAACCTGGCGGCAACCGTGGCTGCGCTGGTCGATGCCGATGCGCTGTTCATTGCCACCGACATCGACGGCCTGTACAGCGCGGACCCGCGCACCGTGGCCGATGCGCAGCCGTTGCACGACGTGCCGGAACTGAGTGACGATGTGCTGGCGATGGCCGGCGGCGCAGGTTCGCGCGCCGGTACCGGCGGCATGCGGACCAAGCTTGAGGCGGCGGCCAAGGCGGGTCGTCTCGGCATCGAGACCTACCTTTTCAACGGCCGCAGCAGCGACGTGGTGCGTGCACTGGCGCAGGACCGCCTGTTCGGCACCCGCATCCACGCCGCGCGCAGCCGCGAGGCGGCCCGCAAGCACTGGCTGCGGCATGCACCGCTGACCGAAGGCGCGATCGTGATCGATGCCGGTGCGGCACAGGCCATGCGCGAGAAGGGTGCATCGCTGTTGCCCGGCGGCATCACCGGTGCGGAAGGCGCGTTCCGCCGTGGCGATATGGTGCAGGTGTGCTGGAATGCACCACAGGGCCGTGTCTGCATCGCCCGCGGCGTCAGCCAGTACGCCGCCGATGATGTGCGCCGGATCGCCGGTCGCCATTCGCGCGACATCGAGGCCGTGCTGGGCTACAACTACGGTGGCAGTGTCGTCCATCGCGACGATCTGGTGCTGCCATGACCGGTTTGAAGGACACCCCGATGAGCGAAATCGAAGCGCAGGCGCGTGCCTGCCGTGACGCGGCCCAGATCGTTGCCGGCCTCGACAGTGAGGCGCGCCGCACGCTGTTGAAGGCCATGGCACAGGCATTGGAAGTGAATGCCGGGCTGATCCTGGCCGGCAATGCGCGTGACCTCGCCGCCGCGCGCGACAAGGGCGTTGGCACGGCCATGCTTGATCGCCTTGCGTTGGACCCAGCGCGCCTGTTCGCGATGGCCGAAGCCGTGCGTGAGGTCGCTGCGTTGCCCGATCCGGTCGGCCAGGTCACCCGCGACGATGTGCGTCCAAACGGCATCCGTGTGCAGAAGGTGCGCGTTCCGCTGGGGGTGATCGCGATGATCTACGAAGCCCGCCCGAATGTGACCGCCGAAGCGGCCGCCCTGTGCCTGAAGGCCGGCAATGGCGTGATCCTGCGCGGAGGTTCCGAGGCGATCCACTCCAACACCGCCATCGCCCAAGCGTTGTCCGGCGCATTGAAGGCCAACGGCGTACCGGCGGCGGCGGTGACCGTGCTGACCGACCTGCGCCGCGAAGCGATGCTGGAACTGCTGCAGCTGCATGAGCTGATCGATCTGGCGATTCCGCGAGGCGGCGAAGGCCTGATCCGCTTCGTTGCCGAGCATGCGCGGGTGCCGGTGATCAAGCACTACAAGGGCGTCTGCCACCTGTTCGTGGATGCCAGTGCCGACCTCGGCAAGGCCATTGACCTGCTGGTGGATGGCAAATGCAGCCGCCCTGCAGCCTGCAACTCGCTGGAGACGCTGCTGGTACACCACGACGTGGCCAAATCGTTCCTGCCGCGCGTGGCGCAGGCGCTCGGCGAGCGCGGTGTGCAGCTGCGCGCCGATGCACTGGCGCAACCGCTGCTGCCGGGCAGCACCGCCGCCACCGAAGACGACTATGCCGCCGAGTTCCTCGATCTGGTGCTGGCGGTGCGCGTGGTCGACGACCTCGATGCGGCTATCGCGCACATCCGCACCTATACCTCCGACCACACCGAAGTGATCGCCACCGAAGACGCCGGCCATGCCGAGCGCTTCGTCAACGCACTGCGCTCGGCGGTGGTGATGGTCAATGCGTCCTCGCGTTTCTCCGACGGCGGCCAGCTGGGCCTGGGCAGCGAGATCGGCATCTCCACCACGCGCCTGCACGCGTATGGCCCGATGGGGTTGGAGGCACTCACCGTCGAGCGCTTCGTTGTGCGCGGCGAAGGGCAGACCCGCAAGTAGAGCCACGCCATGCGTGGATGCTCTTCGCGGTAGACCCCGGTACCGACCAAGGTCGGCACCCACCAGGCCCATGCGCCGACCAAGGTCGGCATCTACCAAAGCAAGTGCCGACCAAGGTCGGCACCCAGGGCAATCGAGTTACACCACTTCCCGGCGGATGCCGATCGGCCGCGCATGATCGTCCATGTGCAGCGTGGCGGCCTTGCAGCCCAGCAGGCGCTCGGCAAGGCCGGTGCTGGCACCCAGATCGGCCGCGACTTCATTGAGGCTGGCCAGTGGTCGCGGCAGGCGTCGCTCGTGGCCACGGAAGCGCGCGCGGTTGTATTCGGCCCAGCCGATCAGCAGCACGCTGGCACATAACAGCATCAGCGGCAGTGCCACCAGCACATAGGGATCGAACTGGCTTTGCCGTTCGTACAGCTGCCGCCAGGCCAGCTGGCCGCCGATCAGCCACGAGAGCAGAGTGACCAAGGGCGCCCACAGGTAGAAGTAGAAGCTCCAGAACGCCAGCGTGACGAACCCCCAGGCAGTGCGCTGGAAGCGCGGTTGATGGTGTGGCTTGCGGATCATCCGCGAGTCGAAGCGGTTGGACGGGTGTTGTGCGTTCATCGGATACCCCGATCAGGACTGGTCCAGGTGGCGCGCTTGCTGCGACGACGCAGCAGGGTCTTGGGAAGCGCCACCAGGGTGGTGGAAAGGCTGATCAGCCAGTACGCCATCGGGTACCAGATGACCCAGAAGTAGTTGCGTCCAATCTGTGTTTCGTAACGCCGGTCGATGATCAGGCTGCTGGCGAACTGCAGCAGGCAGACCATCGCCAGGATCACGCCATGCCACTCCGGCAGCAGGCTGGCGATATGCAGCTGTGGCGGCAGCTCGATGAACTTGCCCAGCGCCCACAGCAGCACGATGAACAGCATGGTGTAGGCCCAGATCACGCTCAGCACGTACTCCAGCAGCACGCCCCACATGCGCCGCTCCTTCCAGTGCAGCAGCGAGCGCGCATGGCGCAGCATCACCTCCACGCCGCCCTGGGCCCAGCGCAGCCGCTGCCGCCACAGTCCCTTCAGGGTTTCCGGCATCAGGATGAAGCACAGTGCGTTGGGCTCGTAGCGGATGTCCCAGTGCGCGCGCTGCAGGCGCCAGCTGATGTCGATGTCCTCGGTCACCATGTCATCGGACCACCAGCCGACCTGGTGCAGGGCGGTGCGTCGGAAGCCGGCGATCACCCCGGAGATGGTGAAGATGCGTCCATACACGCGCTGCGCGCGCTTGATCATGCCGATGATCGAGGAAAACTCGGCCACCTGCAGGCGACCGAGCAGGGTGGAGCGGTTGCGGATGCGGGGGTTGCCGGTGACGGCACCGACCCGGTTGCCGCTGACCAGATGCCAGATCATCCAGTGCAGCGCGTGTTCTTCCAGCATCGCGTCGCCGTCAATGCACACCAGGTACTCCGAGCGCGCCGCCAGTGCGCCCATGCGCAGGGCGTTGGCCTTGCCCAGGTTGCGGTCCAGGTGCAGCACGCGAAGCCGCGGATGCTTCGCAGCGAGCGCATCCAGCCTCGCGCCGGTGTCATCGCTGCTGCCGTCATCAATGGCGATCACTTCATAGTCGGCCGGGTAGCGCTGCGCCAGTGCCGCGCCGAGCGTGTCGTCGAGGTTCGCGGACTCGTTGTGGCAGGGAATCAGCAGGCTGGCGAAGGGAGGATCGACCATCAGCGGCGGATCGTTGCGCGGTCGAGAGTGGCGCTCGCGCCGGAAGTAGTAATACAGCCCGCCGGACATCCAGAAGAACGCCATCACCATCGGGTAGTAGAAGGCGAACTGGAACAGGACCTGCAGCAACGGATGCATGTCCATGTCACTTCTCCGGGTACGGGAAGTTGCCGGCGGACATTGCCGCGCGGGCATCACGGGTGGAGGGCTGGTCGGCGATGAAATCGTCCGGGTACCAGGCGAAGTGGTGTACACCCTGCGCCTGCAGCTGGCGGATCTGCGCACGCAGGCGCTCGGCGGGAATCGGCTGCCCGCTGCGCCAATCGACGGTCTGCAGCTCGAACAGCGTGTGCTGAAGCTGCGGGTCGTGCGCGCGTACCGCAGCCAGCAACTGGTCGAGCCAGCGTTCGGGGTGCTTGCTGCCTTCCATCCACGGCATCGCCATCAGTGCGGTCTGGTCGTAGGCCTTGTTGAACAGGTCCAGGCGCTGCGCGAACCAGGCTTCGCTCTGCGGGCGGAGTACCGGCTCAGCATACAGGTTGCGCACCGTGGCCAGCTTCGGTCGCCAGCGCTGCGCGCTGTCACGCAGGGCCAGGGTGAAGTCGATCAATGCCTGCGTGCGGGCGCTGCCACCATCGCCGGCCGCCAGCCTGGGCAACTCGGTGTCGCGCAGGTAGCCATCGTCATGGAACAGCAGGCCCTCGAAGTACGAGTTGACCGCCAGGTCCTCGTAGATGTCGAGCATGATCTGGCGCGCCTTCGGGTTGGTGAAGTCCAGCCGGTACATGCCATCTGCATCACCGTTGTGGATCGCCAACGCCTGGCGCTGCACCGGGTCGGGCAGCTCGAAGCCGAGCACGGGCAGCCACGCGTAGACCTTCACGCCCGCGCGGGATTTCAGCTGCCAGGCGACGCGGCTGAACAGGTCCGCCCGCATCGGCATGTGGCGGTTGGGGAAGTACAGCGCATCGGCAGTGTTGTTGCCGTCCGGATCCGCGAAGGCCTGCAGGTAGACGTGGGTCGGCGCGATGCGCTTGACCCGCTCGATCAATGCATCGAGATTGCGCGCCTGCTGCGCCGGATCGGGGTCATACACATCGTCCAGATCGATCTGCAGGGCGCGGATACCGTCGAGTGCGACATCACGGCGAAGTTCATAGGCCAGGCCTTCCACCGTCGGGTTGTCGCTCACCAGCAACCGCGCCAGTCCATGCAGGTCGCTGGCCACCGGCGTGCTGCGGCCCTCCAGGTCGAACGAGACCGGCATGCCCAGCTGCTCGGCGATGTCGTTGCTCAGCTGGTTGTAGGCCGCATATGGCCAGACGATGGCGCGCGGGCGCACGCCCAGATGCTGCTGGATGCGTTGCACGCTGCGCGACAGGTCGGCACGCAGGCGCTGCTCGTACTGCGCCTCGCTTTCGTAGCTGTGCGTGGCCGGACTGTAGATGCGGGTGACCACCGCCGGCGTGGAATTGCCCTGCGGATTGGCGAGCACGCCGTGGTGCAGGTCATCGGTATGGCTGGCCACTTCGATCAGGCCGCTGTCGTGCATCTGCTTCAGCTGCGCCCATGTGACGAAGTCGTCATGCCCGAACGGGCGGTAGCCGTAATCGATGGTGCGCCCTGGCGCCATGTCGACGTAGTCGGTGATCACCGCCACCAGGGCCGGGTAGCGATAGGCCTGCAGCAGCGGAAAAGCCTTGTCGTAGACACTGCGCAGGCCATCATCGAAGGTAAGCAGCACCGGCTTGGGCGGCAGCGTGGCGCGGCCCTGCGAGGCCTCGATCAGCTGCGACAGCGATATCGGGTGGTAGCCATGTGCGCCCAGCCAGTCCAGGTGCGCGGCGAAGTTCTGCGTGCTCACCGCATAGGTATCGGCATCACCCTTGGCGGCCACCTGGTCGCGGATGTCGTGGTAGCTGAGGATCAGCAGGCCGTTGTCGATCGCATCAAGATGCAGGGGTTGCTGCGCGAACGCCGGCGGCACGCTGGCCAGCAGCAGGAGCACGATCAGTCGCAGGATGCGGGCCATGTCAGTCTCCCCAGCGCAATGCGGCTTCGAAGCCGATATGGCGTTCGCGATGGCCGTCGTAGACCGGCCGTGACCAGCGCACGCCGTACTCGAACACGCGGCCGGGGCCCAGTTGCCACTCATGCATGTAGGACACCGACGGCACCAGTGCACTGCCGAAACCGTCCTGCCAGTAATCACCCAGCGAGACAGTCAGCCGATGCCGGAAGTGGCGCTCGTAATGCCGCCACAGCTGCTGGTCGATGCGCAGGCCGATCTCGACCATGCGGTCGCGTTTCGGGTTGAAGTAGGGCGCATCGTCGCGGCTGCCGCGACTGGTGTAGGCACTGGCCAGGCCATCGATCAGCCAGCGGGGGCGGGTCAGCAGGCGCTGTTCCAGGCCGGTGCTGAACAGCTCGCGATGGTTGCCATCGTCGTAGCGGAAGCGGCTGGCGCCGAACATCCAGTGGGTGAGCTCGCTGCGCCGGTAGTCCACCTGCGCGCTCACGCTGTCGGCGGTGATGCCGGCCGCGCGCGCCTGCATCGAGGCTTCCGGATCATTGCGCGCGGCCACCACGCCAGCATGCCAGTAGTCGTTGAACTGCCAGCCGACGCCGGCGCGCAGCCCGGTATCGCCGATGTGGTCGTTGGCGCGCAGCACCGCTGCTTCTGCATCCAGCCGCCCGAAGCGGTAACGCACGCCCGCACCGAGCCAGAGCGGATCGATGCGCTGGTCCTGGAAGTCGGTCGAGCGCCGGTCGGCGAGGGCGAACAACCGCCAGCGGTCGTCGAGGATCGGTGTTTCCACTTCCACGCCGTAGTGGCGATCGTTGTTGCCCAACGGTGAGGTGCCACCGCCACCGGAGCTGCGGCCGATGTCGGTCCAAGCCTTCAGCTGCCAGCCGCGATGCGCGCGCCAGGCCTGGTCCATGCGTTCGACCGCCGGTTGAGTGGGGTAGCGCGCGATCAGGTCATCGTGCAGCGGCCGTGCCAGGTCGTCGCGCTGCAGAGCAACGTAGGCCTCTTCCATGCCCAGTCGCGGTTCGATGTCACGCGGGTCCAGCGCGTGTGCCATCTGCTGGCGCTGCAGTGCCCTGCGTGGCCAGCCGCGCATCATGTACACGCTGCCCAACGCACTCTGCAGGCCGCCATTCCCCGGTGCGATGTCGACCATCGATTCCAGATCGCGTTGTGCGGTCGGCAGGTCGCCGCTGTACGCGCGCACCATCGCCAGGTTGAGATCGGCCTCGTAGCGCGACCAGTTCGCATACGGTGACTTGCCGTTGCTCCAGCGCCACGCCGGCTCCTTGTCGCGCCATGCCTGCAGCAGGTCGATGGCCTTTTCCTGCTGCTCGCTTTCCAGGTAGGCGTAAGCCAGTTCCGAATGCGAGGCATCGCGTGTCGGGTCGCCGGCCACCGCGGCCTGCAGCACCGGAATGGCCTCCTCCGGGTGCAGGGTGCCCATCAACGAATCGCCCACGGCGGGCAGCACGTAGTCGGGCAGGGGGTGGCCTTCGGCCTGCAGTGCCCGGGCTTCCTCGCGGACCTGTGCATGGCGGCCCAGCCGGTTGAGCAGGATCAGCCGGTCCATGCGGATGCGCAGCGGTGCCTGCGCGGGCGGCGTACCTTCACCGCCGAAGTAGCGCTGCATGCGCGCCAGCGTCGATTCGGCCTCTTCCAGGCGGCTGTCCTCGCTGCTGCTGTAGGCCAGGCTCCAGACCACCAGCTTGGCCAGGTAGTCGCCTTCCAGGCGCTGCTTCTGTGCATCGTCGAACAGCTGAGGGCGCTGCTGGTACAGCTCCCAGGCGCGCCAGGCATTGCCGATGTCGCCCAGGGTCAGCACGCGCAGCTTGAACAGCAGGTCGTCGTTGGGCTGCTGCTGGCTGGCACGTTCGATCGCGCCCAGGGCATCCAGCCAACGCGCCTGGTCGCGGTAGCGGCCGATCTCGGTCAGGGCCGCCTCGCGGTCGGGCGGGGCAGCGCTGCTGGCCCAGGCCAGGGCGGTGCAGGCAAGGCCGACGCAGAACGCCAGCCGACGGTGGACAACCATTGGGGACCCCCTTGGCTTCCGAACCAGACAACCTGTAAAAGTGTGACGCACATCACATGCCAGCTTTTGGCGTGGCCGTGGCCCGCGTCACTCCCTTCGTGCATGCCGCCCAGAAGGGCGGGTACAACCCGGACAGCGACCTGCAATGTCTTGTCTGAAACGAGAGTCCCCCGCACACCGAGTGGTGGCCCGGGCGGCGATGCCGCCCCCAATGCCCGATGCCGGCACGCGGCAAGGTTGGGCATTCGTGGGCACTATCCGCCCGGAATTGTCAGCCCGGCGTCAAAATGCGCGTGAAGGCTGATGAGGGAGGGGCGGGGCCGGCAGGCGGCCCCGGACGATCACCAGAGATCTTCCAGCTTGCGTGGCTTGCAGGCCACCCACGAGGCGCACAGCATCAGGGTGGCGCAGCCGAACAGGAAGCTGAACGGGAGAGTCCAGCCGTCGCTGACCGTGTGCAGCCAGCCGACCAGGAACGGGCCCAGACAGCTGAAGCTGTAACCCACGCCCTGCATGAAGCCGGACAGCGCTGCCGAGCCGGTGGGGGTGCGGGTGCGCAGGTTGATCAGGGTCAGCGCCAGCGGGAAGGTGGACGGGCCAACGCCGAGCAGGCAGGCCCACAGCAGTGGCGCCTTCATCGGTGCCAGCAGCAGCCCGGTGAAGGCGATCACGAACGAGAAGAAGCCGATCAGCACCAGCGGGAACGGGTTCTGCATGCGTACCGCCATCGATGGAATGACCAGCGACGGCAGCAGGCCCAGGGCCGAGAACACGGCCACCATCACGCCACCGAACGCGGGCGTGCCACCGGCCTCGACCACGATGCGCGGCAGCCAGGTGAACATCGAGTACGTCATCAGCGAGGTCATGCCGAACATCAGCGTCATGCTCCAGCCCAGCGACGTGCGCCAGACCTTGCCGTGCGGCTGCGCGGTTGGATCGGTGGCGTCGGCCTGCGGCTTCGGCGCGCGCTTGGCCAGCAGCAGCCACGGCAGCGCAGCGGCCAGCGCCAGCAGCGCCCACATGCCCAGCGACACGCGCCAGCCCGCGGCGTTGGCCACCGGCACCGCCAGCAGCGCCGGCAGCATCGTGCCCAGCTGCAGCACGCTGATGTAGAGCGTGCTCATGGTGCCGACCTTGTTGGCGAAATAGCGCTTCACCAGCGGCGGCACCACCACGTTGCCGATGCCCATGCCAGCCAGTGCCACCACTGAACCGAACAACAGGGTACCGACATTGCCGGCGCTGGAGCGCAGGAGAAGTCCGGCCATCGCCATCACCATCGCCAGCAGCGTGGTGCGCTCCAGCCCGAGGCGCCGCGCCAGTGCCGGCGTGGCCACGCCGAACAGCGCGAACGAGGCGGTCGGCAGCATGCCCAGCACGCCGGTCATGGTGGTGCCGAAACCGAACTGCTGGCCGAGCACGTCCAGCAGCGGGGTGATCGAGGTGACCGCGGTGCGCAGGTTGATCGCGGCCAGCAGGATCGCGGCGAACGCGAGGACGCGACCGTGCAGCAGCGACGGCGAATCGGAGGTGGAGGAACTCATCGGTGGTCCTTGCAGGTGTCGCACGCCGTGTCTTGGCATGCAGCGCCGCACCGGGCTGTGCCGGCGCGGTGGGTGGGGGAGGGCGCCATTGTACGTGGCTGGCGAGGTGAGGTCCTGTTGGCGCGATTTGTCGCGATCTGCATAGCCGGGTGAGGGCGGCCGGTGCGGCCTGGGTAGGCACCGTGATCCAGCCAACCCCTTGCGTTGCGGACTCCTGCGCGCGTTTGGCCGCGGCAGGCACGCCGCGATGGACGCCGCATTGAAGTGCAGGGGGTGTGGGGCGTTGCTAGGTTCGGGCCACATCCATGGCCGAAGGATTGCAGGGTGGCAAGGACGTTGATTGTGGTGGGTGACGCAACCACGGGCGGTGGCAGGGTCATCGCCGGCTCCCCGGTTACCGACATCGAGGGCATGGCCGTTGCGCGGGTGGGCGACAAAGCCACCTGCCCCAAGCACCAGCGCGTGACCACCATCGTCAGCGGCGACATCACGCTGACGTTTGAAGGCCAGCCCGTCGCGCGCCACGGCGACAGGCTCTCATGCGGCTGCTCGCTGATTGCCGGCAAGCAATCCCGGGTCTATGTGGACATGGGCGGGGGAGGCAGCGTGGCTGACGGCGTCAGCCACGTCGCTGCTGCTTCGGATCTGGCCCCGTTGCCCGTACTGCCGCAGGCCGGCAAGCCGCCCGTGTGCGAAGCATGCCTGCTGGCCGCCTCGCGCTCCGGCGCGACCTTCCTGGGGCGCTGAATGAACCGATACGTCATTGTCGATGCAGCGGCCTATGCCGACACGGCCAAGGCGCTGGCCTGGTACGCCCAGGACCTGCCGCATCGGCCCCTGTTGGCACGCCAGCCCGAGGCTGCGCATGCCAGCCTCGGGCCCTGGTTGATCCAGTTGCCCGCGCAGCACCAGACCCCGGTGGATGGATGGTTGCGCGCGCTGGAAATGAACAAGCCGGTCGTGGCCTGGCTCAGCAGCGAAGCTGGATTTGAAGCGGTGTTCCAGCACCTCGAAGCCTGCCTGGACCTGCGCCGCCCCAGCGGCAAGCTGGCGCTGCTGCGCTACTGGGATGGTCGCGTGTTCCTGCGCTTGCAGCGGGCGTTCACGCTGCAGCAGCGCAGGCAGCTGATGGGCCCGCTGCGGCAGTGGCGCTTCCAGATGCTGGGCCAGCACTACGCCCTGGAACGTGACGCGTTGTATGCAGCGGAGACCGGTTGATGTTTGAGATCAGCGAGGAACAGGAGGCCCTGCTGCGCCTGCCTGACCCCTCCACTTTTTTCCCGTTGTTGTGCCGGGAGATTCGCGAGGAGTACCCCGGCAGGGTCGGTCATCTGAGCGATGGCGCGCTGATGGATGAGGTGGTGCGAAGCCATGACCATGCAGCCTATGTGCTGCGCATCACGCACCTGCCGGTGCTGGTGCGCTGGGTGAAGGCGGACGTGGCATGGGCGTGCGGTTTGCGGGCCGTCCCTGCGGTGGGCATGTGGATACGTAACGCGGAGCACCCGAATCTGGCGGCGGCGGATCTGTTGTCGAATCTGGCAGGGTACTAGGAGCAATCATGGGCACCAGAATCATCGGACCCCGGCCCTGGCTGGGGCCAGGCGTGGGAGGCGGTACCGGCACCGTCGACGAAGACGGCAACCCGGTGGATCCCTACGGCGGGCCGACCACCGGCGATGTGGTCGATGGCATCCGCGATGCCGTGTACGGAATCCAGCAGCGGGTGCGTGGTGAAGCCAGGCCCGATGCGCGCGCCGAGCCGACCGCCAAGGCGCGGGAGGTTGACTGCTCGCAGATGCCTGACGAGACCGCGTGCAACGAGTGCCTGCTGAAGGAGGGGTTCATCGGTCCGCCTCTCACCCCGCGCTATGTCACCCAAAGCAACCTGATCAATTACGAATATCAGTTGTACATCGCCAACCTGCGCTCGGCGCCGCTGCGCTTTGGTTTCATGGTCGCCGACATGGCGGATCCTGATCGGCGGCTATTCTCGGTGGATACGTTGTTTGACTACCTTGAGCGCGATGGGTTCTCACGCACCGTGCAGGAATGGCATTTCAACGCCTGTGAGTTTGATGGGTTCTGGTTGAAGGACTGCACGGTGGTGGAAGCGAAGGGGAGGTATGAGCATTTCTTTGATGAAAGAGGACTTCCCAGATATGAGTTTGTGGAACATGGAGTTCTCAGGCCTTGGGGATTGCAGATGAACAGGCAGCGCAGCGCCATCGGCGTTGCAGGTCGGCAAGCAAAGCTCCTGTGGTGCTTCATGCAACCTCGAACGATGGCCGCAGCCATTGCAGCGGAGTATGTCGATCCAATGCTTTGCAGGCACATACCATTCCGTGGAGAGATTTGATGATTGTCAGTGTCCAAGCAAACTTGCGAACGGACCCTGTGTCCCGATCTCCCGACCAGTTACTTGGTTTGGCGGTACAGGCAACAGAACGTCTTGCGTCGCTACACCCGTTGATGAAACGCTGGTATGCGCTGCCATCGAGCGCAAAGGGAAAGTCAATACCGTTGGAGGACACCGGTGCGATCCTCGCCAGGATGGAACGGGATATCGAGAAGGATCGCGGAAGATTTGGGGATTTCAATGAGCTTGGCGCTTCACTGTTGCTGGCCAACGTAGACAATGGTCGTGATTGGCGCATGCCAGGTCTGGTCGTGCTCGGCTTGGATCCCACAATGGGCTCCCATAAGTTCCGTCTTGTTGGGATCGAACCATTTGGTGAAGCCGTGCCAGATCTGATGCTGAATGCAATGATAGGTCTGGTGGAGGAAGTCAAGCCCCTCTATGCCTGTACGGATGTCAAAGCGCAGACGCGCGAGAAGGGGCTGGTGACGTACCAGCTTGATCGGCGCTTGTACCAACACCGTCGCTACTTTGGCTGGATGGGCTTCGTTCCTGCGCAGATCACCCACGCGCAGATCCCCGACGCACATGCGGTCCACGCGGTCGATGGCCAGGGCACGGTCATTGTCTCGGTGCCAGGCATGTTCGACCCCACTGACGACGCGCAGGTGGACAAGGTACACCGCGTCGAAATGGATCTGGCCAGCTATGACCTGTTGCCGGTAACGGACCCGAGCCTCAAGGGCTAGGGCCATTTCCGGTTTTCGCACGGAATGCTCCCCGCGTGCGCGATCTGTCGTGCTGGTGCTGGTGCTGTGCGCAGGCGCCCTGTGGGCGTCACTTCCCAGGCAGCGTGACACCTGACACCTGCCAAGCGCTTGCCCAGCAGGATGCAGGACCACTACAGACCCCGCGCAACAATGATGGGAATCGCACGAATCACCGCAATGGCGCGAATGCCCACCACCGCAAACTCGAGCCTCAGCCGTGTTTGCGCTTGTCAGCCAGCGTCGCCTCGTACGGCGCCGGCTGGCAATCCGTCCGTGTTCCATGGCGGGCGCAGCAGGATGGCGGGCCGGGCCAGGACGCAGGCGGTCGCGCGATGGAGGGCCTGATGCAGGCCAGTCGCGTGCTGGGCCTGTATGCCAGCCTTAACGTGCGGCCCTGCTGACTCCGGGCCGTGTGGCGGGGCAGGGCGGCTGCCTTGCCCCGTTGCAGCGCTTCACAGGCAGGGCCGCCAAGCGCCAGACACAAAAAAACCCGGAGGACTGTCGTCTTCCAGGCTTCTTGGTGACCACCGAAGTGGTCGGGGAGACAGGATTCGAACCTGCGACCTCTACGTCCCGAACGTAGCGCTCTACCAGACTGAGCTACACCCCGAAGGGAGCCGCCTATTCTAGCGATTCACCCCGATGGCGGCAAGGGGTAAATGCTGTTTTCTTCACACTGCCGAAGCAGTGCCACTTCAGGGAACAAAAAAGCCTGGACGACTTCACCAGGCTTCAATGCGACCACATGAGTGGTCGGGGAGACAGGATTCGAACCTGCGACCTCTACGTCCCGAACGTAGCGCTCTACCAGACTGAGCTACACCCCGAAGGAGCCGCCTAAGATACCGTGTGAAGGCCAAGGCGGCAAGGTTTTTTTACAACTCAGCGACGATTTTCTTTCTCGATGCGGTTCTGCTCGCGGGCTTCGAACCACATGCCGTTGAGGATGGCCACCGTCGAGGCGAGGCCGGCACCGAGAATCCAGGCGAAATACCACATGATCAGTCTCCTTTGTCCAGCGGATGTGCCGACCCTGGGCCGGCACATCGGCACTCAGTAAGCGTTCGGGTTGTTGCCCATCTCTTCGGTGGTGGTCTTGCCCTTCAGCACGCGGTACACCCAGGTGGTGTAACCGATGATGATCGGCAGGAACACCCCAGTGGCCAGCAGCATGATCCACAGGGTCAGGTGGCTGGACGAGGCATCCCACACGGTCAGGCTGGAGGTGGGCTGGCTCGAGGACGGCAGCAGGAACGGGAAGATGGCGAAGCCGACGGTCAGGATGATGCCGGCGATGGCCGCTCCGGAGGCGATGAAGGCCAGGCCGCCGCGACGGGCACGCAGCAGCACCGCACTGGCCAGCAGGCCGGCCAGGCCGAGCAGCGGGGCCAGGATCGTGGCCGGCATCGCACTGTAGTTGCGCATCCAGCCACCGGCGGCGCCGAGTTCGGCGGTCTTCAGCAGCGGATTGGTGGCGCCGTCGGTGACCACCTGCGAGGTGATCTGGTAACCGGGCAGGCCGAAGGCCACCCAGGCACCGCCGACCGCAAAGAGCACGAAGGCGATGATCGCGGCGATGCTGCCGAAGCGGGCCGCACGCTCGGCCACCGGGCCGTCGGTCTTCAGCACCAGCATGGCGGCACCGTGGGCGACCAGCATCGACACGCTGAGCAGGCCGGCCAGCAGCGCGAAGGGCATCAGCAGGCCGAAGAACGAGCCGGTGTAGAAGATGCGCATGCTGTCATCGAAGTGGAACGGCACGCCCAGCAGCACGTTGCCCACCGCCACGCCCATGATCAGCGCCGGGATGAAGCCGCCGATGAACAGCGCCCAGTCCCAGGTGTTGCGCCAGCGCTCGCTGGGCATCTTGCTGCGGAACTTGAAGCCGACCGGACGCAGGATCAGGGCGAACAGGATCACGAACATCGCCAGGTAGAACCCGGAGAAGCTGACCGCGTACAGCGGCGGCCAGGCGGCGAAGATCGCACCGCCACCGAGTACCAGCCACACCTGATTGCCTTCCCATACCGGGCCGATGGTGTTGATCACCAGCCGGCGCTCGGCGTCGTTGCGGGCGACGAAGGGCAGCAGGGTGCCCACGCCCAGGTCGAAACCATCCATCACGGCGAAACCGATCAGCAGGATGCCGAGCAGCAGCCACCAGATCACGCGCAGCGTGGTGTAGTCCAGAAGAATGAAATCCATCTTGGTTCTCCTGCCTCAGGCCTGGCCGGCGGCCGGCGCCGAGGCATTGTGGGAAGCATGCGGCTGGGGCGACTGCAGCGACGGCAGCACCTCGTCCGGACCCTTGCGGATCGCCTTGAGCATCAGCTTGATCTCGACCACGATCAGCGCGGTGTAGATCGCGGTGAAGCCGGCAAGGGTCAGCACGATTTCATGCAGGGCCAGGCCCGATGCCGCATAGAAGGTCGGCAGCACGCCGTCGACCGCCCACGGCTGGCGACCGTACTCGGCCACGAACCAGCCACATTCGATCGCGATCCACGGTGCCGGCAGCGTCCACAGGGCCAGGCGCAGGAACCAGCGCTTGTCCTGGAAGTTGTTGCGGCAGGAGTAGTAGAAGGCCAGTGCGAAGAAGGCGATCAGGTAGAAGCCCAGGCCGGCCATCACGCGGAAGGTCCAGAACAGCGGCATCACGCGCGGCACGGTGTCCATCGCCGCCTGCGAGATTTCCTGCGGGGTGGCGTTGAGGATGTCATCGCGGTAGCGCTTGAGCAGCAGGCCATGGCCCAGGTCCTGCCAATGGCGGTCGAACATCTCGCGCGCTTCAACGTCGTTCTTGTTCGCACGCAGGCGTTCCAGCGCACCGTAGGCCAGCTGGCCGCCGCGCACGCGGTGTTCGGCGCGCTCGACCAGTTCCAGGATGCCCGGAATCGGCTGGTTCAACGAACGGGTGGCGATCAGTCCCATCAGGTACGGGATCTTCACCGCGTAGTCGTTCTGGTGGGTTTCCTGGTTCGGGATGCCGAAGGCGGTGAAATCGGCCGGCGCACGCTCGGTCTCCCACATTGCTTCGATCGCGGCCAGCTTCATCTTCTGGTGTTCGCTGGCGGCGTAACCGCTCTCGTCACCCAGCACCACCACCGACAGCGACGACAGCAGGCCGAAGGCTGCGGCCACCGCGAACGAACGACGGGCCAGGTCCTTGTGCTTGTTGCGAAGCAGGAACAGGGCGCTGATCGCCATCACGAACACCGCACCGGTCACGTAACCGGCGCTGACGGTGTGCACGAACTTGGCCTGCGCCACCGGGTTGAACACCACGGCCATGAAGTCGACGACTTCCATGCGCATGGTTTCCGGGTTGAACACCGCGCCGGTCGGGTTCTGCATCCAGCCGTTGGCGATCAGGATCCAGATCGCCGACAGGTTGGTGCCCAGCGCCATCAGCCAGGTCACCATCAGGTGCTTGACCTTGGTCAGGCGGTTCCAGCCGAAGAAGAACAGGCCGACGAAGGTGGCTTCCAGGAAGAACGCCATCAGGCCTTCGATGGCCAGCGGCGCACCGAAGATGTCACCCACGTAGTGGCTGTAGTAGGACCAGTTCATGCCGAACTGGAACTCCATGACGATGCCGGTGGCGACGCCCATGGCGAAGTTGATGCCGAACAGGACGCCCCAGAACAGGGTCATCCTGCGCCAGATCTCCTTGCCGGTCATCACGTACACGCTCTCCATGATGGCCACCATGAAGGACAGGCCGAGGGTGAGCGGTACGAATAGGAAGTGGTACATCGCGGTCAGCGCGAATTGCAGCCGCGACAGTTCTACGACTGTCTGATCAATCATGGCCTGGCTACCTCGTTGGATAGTGCCGTTGCAGGTGGCGGGAAGGGTGGTCTACGACGTGAATGATGTGACCGACTACTTCAAACAGCCTTGATCCAGATCAATGTATGAACAGGTGTGCGAAGGGATCGTATGCGAACCTGATGAAGACTGCGACCGCCGGCCGCAGGGGCGGGCTATTGCCTGCGCCTACAATGCCGTGTCTCCCCCGTTGCCCGTGAAGACCTCTTGAGCGCTGCCGAAACGACCCCTGACGGCCTGTCCCCGGAAGCTGAAACCGCCCGCCAGCGGCGTGTCCGCACGGCCTGGCTGGCCGATCTGGCACGCTCCGCCCGGGGCCGCCAGCGTCTGGCCGCGCTGTGCATCAGCCTGTCCGGCGCACTGTTGATCGGCCAGGCTGCCGCCATCGCCTGGCTGGTGCAGCAGGTGCTGGTGGAGCGCGCGCCGCTGGCATCGGGCCTACCGGTGCTGGCGGGACTGGCGGTGATCCTGGTGCTGCGCACCCTGCTGGGCAGCGCCACCCAGGCCGCCGCCGGTGACGTGGCCGACGCCGCACGCCTGGCATTGCGCGAACGCGTGTTCGCACGCCTGCTGGGCCACGGCCCACTGTGGCTGCGGCAGCGCCGCACCGGCGAACTGGGCGAACTGATGCTGCATCACGGCGATGCGATCGAGAGCTATTACAGCGGCTTCCTGCCGGTGCGCACTGAAGTGGTGGTGGTGCCGCTGCTGATCCTGGCCGCGGTCGCCTGGGTCGACTGGGTGGTGGCGCTGATCCTGCTGTTCACCGCGCCGCTGGTGCCGTTCTTCATGATGCTGGTGGGCTGGGGCGCTGAAGCGGCCGGGCGCGCACAGCTGGGTGAGCTGGCGCGCATGAGCGGCCATTTCGCCGACCGGATCAAGGGCCTGGGCCTGCTGCGCCTGTATGGCCGCGGTGACGCCGAGTTGGAGGGTATCGAGGCGGCCGCCGAAGGCGTGCGCGTGCGTACGCTGAAGGTGCTGCGGATCGCGTTCCTGTCGTCCACGGTGCTGGAATTCTTCGCCTCGGTGAGCGTGGCGATGGTCGCGCTGTACCTGGGCCTGAGCTATCTGGGCATGATGTCGCTGCATGCAGCGGTGCCGACGCTGGGTGCGGGCCTGTTCTGCCTGCTGCTGGCACCGGAATTCTATGCGCCGCTGCGACGGCTGGCCGCGCACTACCATGATCGTGCCAACGCACTGGCCGCCGCCGCCGAAGTGGAGCGCCTGCTGCAGTCGCTGCCCGATGAGCAGGGCCTGATCGAGAACGAGGTTGCACCGCTGGCGGCGGAGCCGGCCGAGGCCGCCTTGCCGCCGCTGCAGGCACAAGGGCTGGTGCTGCGCCCGTTGGGCGCGCCGCAGGATGTGCTGCAGGATCTGGACGTGCTGCTGGAGCCGGGCCAGCGCCTGGCCCTGGTCGGTCCCAGCGGATCGGGCAAAAGCACGCTGCTGGAGGCGCTGGCCGGTTGGTTGCCACCGCGTGCCGGCAAGCTGCAGTTGCGGCCCGGCGTGCAGGTGGCTTATGCCAGCCAGCGACCGTACCTGTTCCACGGCAGCATCGCCGACAACCTGCGCCTGGCTGATCCCGGTGCCAGCGATGCGCGACTGCGCGCGGTGGCCGAGGCCTCGCAGGTCCTGCAGTTTGCCCAGCGCCTGCCGCAGGGGCTGGACACGGTGATCGGCGAGCGCGGCTTCGGCCTGTCCGGTGGCGAAGCCCGCCGCATCGGCCTGGCCCGCCTGTTGCTGCGTGATCCGCAGGTGCTGCTGCTGGACGAGCCCACCGCATTCCTCGATGCCGATACCGAAGCGGCCCTGCTGCGCAGCCTGGCCGCGTATGCACGCGGGCGCAGCGTGGTGGTCGCCACCCACAGCCCAGCGGTGATCGCGTGGGCTGACCGTTGCCTGCTGTTGCCGGAAGGCCGCCTGGTGGAACCGGCACAGGCGGTGCGCGCATGAGCCGTTCGTCTGATTCGCTGCGCGCGGTGTTCCTGCGCCACCGGCCGCGCTTGTTGCTGACCATGCTGCTGCTGTGGACCACGATGCTGGCCGGCACGGCGCTGCTCGGCCTGTCCGGTGGGTTCCTCACGGCGGCCGCGCTGGCCGGTGCAGCCGGCCTCGGCCAGGGCTTCAACTTCTTCTCACCCTCGGCCGGCATCCGTGGCCTGACCATGGCGCGCATCGTGTCGCGCTACTTCGAAAAGCTGGTCGGCCACGATGCCACGCTGCGCATCGCCCGCGACCTGCGCGTGTGGTTCTTCCGCCGCGCGCTGCCACTGGCACCGGCGCGGCTGGGGGCCACGCGTACCGGCGAGCTGCTGGCGCGGCTGCTGGGGGACATCGGCGAGGTGGATGGCCTGCTGGTGCGTGCGATCGGGCCGCTGGTGGCGCTGGGTGCGCTGTCACTGGTGGCGGTCGCCTCGGCAGCGCTGATCCTGCCCTCGGCAGCGGTACTGCTGGCGGTGCTGGCGCTGCTGATCGCCTTCGGTGTGCCCTGGCTGGGCGTGCGTGGCCATGACGACGAAGAGGCCGATCGTGCCGCGCACCGCGCTGCGTTGCGCACCGCTGCATTCGAAGGGCTGGAAGGGGCCGGTGATCTGGCTGCGCTGCATGCCGATGCGGCCTGGCAGCTGAAGGTGCGTGTGGCCGCCAAGCAGCTGGCTTCGCGGGATCGTCGTCGGCGTTGGCGCCTGATCGCGGCCTCGACCCTGCACGGCCTGGTGGCCGGGCTGGGGCTGGTGGCGATGCTGGCATTGGCCCTGCACGCCGCCGAACAGCAGCGCATCGCGCCGGAGATGGCCGCGGGCCTGGTGTTCCTGACCGTGGCGTTGATCGAGCTGTGGGCCGGCATGGGCCTGGCCTGGCAGTCGCTGCAGTCCGGGCGCATTGCCGCCGATCGGTTGCAGGCCATCGTCGAGCAACCGCCGACGGTGGAGGACCCGCAGGTGCCGCAGGCAGTGCCGCAGGCCGCGCGCGTGCACTGGGATGACGTGCACTTCCAGTGGCCCGGTGCGGCGCGGCCGGTGTTGTCCGGTCTGCAGCTGACCCTGGCGCCGGGCGAGCGTATCGCGATTCGCGGCGACAGCGGCAGTGGCAAGACCACGCTGTCGAGCCTGCTGCTGCGGCTATGGGATCCGCAGCAGGGACGGCTGACCTACGGTGGCCGCGACCTGCGTGATTTCGCCCAGGCCGACTGGCACCGGCAACTGGCGTGGCTGCCGCAGAACGCGCCGGTGTTTGCCGGCAGCGTGGCCGAGAACCTGCGATTGGGTGATCCCGACGCCAGTGACGCCGCGTTGTGGGCGGTGTTGCGTCGCGTGCGCCTGGGCGAATGGGCCGAGCGCAACGGTGGCCTGCAGACCTGGGTGGGCGAGAACGGCGCGACGATGTCGGCCGGCCAGGCACGACGTCTGGCGCTGGCGCGCGCGCTGCTGCGCAATGCGCCGATCCTGCTGCTGGACGAACCGACCGAAGGCCTGGACGTGGATACCGCACGTGCGTTGCTGCAGGACCTTTCCGGGTTGCTGGACGGGCGCAGCCTGCTGATGATCACCCATGACGACCTGCCCGACGGCGTGGTCGATGCGCAGTACCGGTTGCGTGATGGCGTGTTGGAGCGCGAAGTGCTTCGGTAGATGCCGACCTTGGTCGGCACATCCACGCATGGCGTGGATCTACCCATTCCAACGGCTACCGCGAGAACTCGCGCAGCATCACCGCGATCGAGGCCACGTTGGCCAGCACGCACAGCCAGAACACCCACTGGAATTCGGCTTTGCGATGCTTGTGGCGGAACAGCGCCTGGCCCAGCAATGCACCCGGCCAGCCCCCGGCAAAAGCCAGCAACTGCAGGGTTCGTTCCGGGATCCGCCATTGCTTTCGCTGTGCCGCGCGCTTGTCGTGGCCATACAGCGCGAACGACACTGCACTGGCCAGCAGGCACCAGCCACCCAGCCACAGCGGCAGCACGCCGCTGATCATCAGCGCGATCAACGCGCCGAACGCGGCCAGCGCGAGGTTACGCCGCCATGCCACTTACAGCGCGTCGAGGAAGCCGCGCACGGCCGGGCCGAAACGCTCGAAATCGACGAGGAAGGCGTCATGGCCCTGCGGCGAGTCCAATCCGACGAAGCGCGCATCGGCACCGCCGGCACGCAGGCCGTCGGCGACCTGTTGCTGCTGCTGCACCGGGAACAGGATGTCGGTGTTGGCGCCGATGGCCAGTGCCTTCTCCACCCGGATCTTCGCCAGCCCGGCCAGCACGTCGCCGTCGGCATACTCAGCCAGGTCGAACCAGTCCATCGAGCGGCTCAGGTACAGATAGCAGTTGGGATCGAAGAAACGCACGAAGCGCCGTGCGTGGCCTTCCAGATAGCTTTCCACCTGGAATTCCAGACCGAACGGATCGTCGTCGGTCTGGTCCGAATCCAGCCGCACGCGGCCGAAGCGGCCATCCCATTCCAGTGCGGAGCGGTAGGTGATCACGCCCAGCTTGCGCGCCATGCGCATGCCGGACTCGGGATACTCGGCATCGTCGTAGCGACCACCATTCCAGCGCGGATCGAGACGGATCGCCTCGCGCTGCAGCGAGCGGATCGCGATCGAGAACGGCAGCGCCTGCGCACTGCCGGAAATGTTGACATGGCTGCGCGCGATGCCCGGATGCAGCATCAGCACGGCGAGCGCGGTCATACCGCCCATTGAATTGCCGATCACGCAGGTCAGCTGCTCGATGCCCAGTGCACGCACGACTTCGATGGCGGCACGTGCGCCGTCTTCGATCGACAGTTCGGGGAAGTCCAGACGATAGGGCTCACCGCTGGCCGGGTTGAGCGAAGCGGGGCCGGTCGAGCCCTTGCAGCTGCCCAGCGAGTTCACGCATACCACGTACCAGCGGTCGGTATCGATCGGCTTGCCGGGGCCGACCATGCCTTCCCACCAGCCCGCTGCGGGGTTGGCGTCATTGGCCGCGGCGTGTGCATCCGGCGACAGGCCGGTCACGATCAGGATCGCGTTGCTGGCGTCGGCGGCCAGCGTTCCCCAGGTTTCGTAGGCCACGCGTGCGCCGTGCAGGGCGCCGCCGCGTTTGAACGGGAACGGCGAGGGCAGGGCGTGGAAGCGGGTGCCGGGCGGGATGAATTCGGTCATGCGGGCATTCTAGCGGGGCCGCATGTGGAGCTGGCGACACGCTGGTTTCCATCGGCGATGCACCCGGTAGTGCCGGCCGCTGGCCGGCAACCTCATGAATCGTGATGCGGCTGTGGGGTTGCCGGCCAGCGGCCGGCACTACCGGGCGGCGCGTCAAGGGAACCGTAGCTCCACCACGCCCTCATGCGGCAGGCTGACCTTCACTGGCGTGCTCTGCAGATCGTCCTCGCTGCGATTGGCGCTGCCGCTGCGCGAGATGCGTGCCAGCACTTCCACTTCGCGATGTGCGGACAACGGTGCGGTCGGCATCGGGCTGTCACCGTCACCCAGCCCGACCGTGGCCGGGAAACCGGCCAGGGGCAGCTTGCGTGCGGCCACCGGCATCGGCGGTCCGCCTACGGCGCGGGCCAGTACGAACACCTGGGTGCTGGCGGGCCACTCGGCGTCCTTCAGCGCAGGCAGCTGCACACGCACCTGCAGCAGCGCTGGTGGCGCCGCAGCGGCAGCATCGGACGGCTGGCCGGCGGCTTCGCGGGCGATGGCGATCTGCGCCTGCAGCGCCTGCGCGGCGCCGGGCTCAAGCCGTGGCAGCAGGCCGCTCCAGACGTCGGCAGCCTCGGCGTTCTTTCCGCGTTGGCGCAGGGCGATGCCCAGCAGCCAGCTGGCGCGCTCGGCATCGGGTGCCTGTGCACGGGCCTGCTGCAACCAGGCCATCGCGGTGTCATCGAACTGCTTGCCGGCATCGGCCTGCGCACGTGCCTGCGCGGCTTCCACCAGCACGCCGGGGTCTTCCGGGGCGAGAGCGGCGGCACGCGCGAAGGCGTCCGCGGCGGCTGCGGCGTTGCCCAGTTCGGCCTGCGACCGGCCCAGCAGCGCCCAGCCATCAGCCCGCTGCGGGTCTCGCTTCAGTGCATCCTGCAGGGCCTGCACGCCATCGCGCAGGGTGGCCACCGAAGGCGTCGGTTGTACCTGTGCTGCACGCGGATCACCGACCAGCAGATACAGGCAGGCACCGGCCACGCCCAGCGCGAGCACACCCACCACGAAACCGCGGCGACCGTGGTGGCGCAGCGGCCACAGCACCAGCGCCGCCATCAGTGCGGCCACCAGCCCGGCCAGCATCGGCAGCCAATGGCTCACCATCCGTCTCCTTCATCGGTCTTGTTGGCGGGGGCGGCGGCGACCGTGCGGCCACGGCGGCGGACGATGCCCAGTACCACCAGCGCGCCGGCGCCCAGCACCAGCAGCGGACCGCCCCACAGCAGCCAGGTGCCCGGCTGCAGAGGCGGTTGATAGAGCACGAACTCACCGTAGCGGGCGACCAGGAACTGCTTGATCTGGGCGTCGTCGTGGCCTTGCTGCATCAGCTGCAGCACCTCTCGGCGCAGGTCCTGGGCGATCTGCGCGTTCGAGTCGGCCAACGACTGGTTCTGGCACTGCACGCAGCGCAGCTGCGCAGCAAGGTCATGGAAGCGGCGCTCCTCGGCGCCATCGCGGAACTGCAACGGCTGCGGATCGTGCAGCGGCTGCTGGGCCAGCACGGCCAGCGGCAGCATCAGGAGCAGCAGCGCCAGCAGCCAGCGCATGGGCTCAGGGCGCCGTGTGCAGCGTGCTGCCGGCATTGCCCTGGGCCTTCTCGATCTTCTCCAGTGCCGGGATCAGCTTCTCGTCGACCACGCGCTGGGTCATCGCACCGCTGTACTTCCAGCGCACTATGCCGCTGCCATCGACCAGGAAGGTTTCCGGTGCGGCGGTCACGCCCCAGTCGATCGCGGTGCGGCCTTCCACGTCGCTGAGCACGACCATGAACGGGTTGCCCAGCTGTTCCAGCCAGTGCAGCGCGTCGGTCGGATCGTCCTTCCAGTTGTAGCCGATCACGCGCACGCGCTTGCTCTCGGCGAATCGGGTCAGCACCGGGTGTTCCTCGCGGCAGGCCGCGCACCAGCTGCCCCAGACGTTCAACAGGTAGGGTGCGCCGCGCAGGTCGTCGCTGTGCACGATCATCTCGGGATCGTGCAGCACCGGCAGGGCGAACGCCGGCGCCGGCTTGTCGATCAGGGCAGATGGCAGTACGTCGCGCTGCGGGTCACCCGATTTCATCACCCCGTAGATCATCAGCCCGAGCAGGCCGAAGAAGAACAGCACACCGATCACGATGGCTACCGGCGGCAGCGGGCGGGAGGGGCGCGGGGTGGGGGACTCGGACATGGGAACTCCTACGGACGACGGAAACGGCGATCGGCGGCGGTGATGAATCCGCCCAGGGCCATCAGCAGCGCGCCCAGCCAGATCCAGCGCACGAACGGCTTGATGTGCACCCGGACCGCCCATGCATTGTTGCCCAGCGGCTCGCCCAATGCCACGTAGACATCACCATCGAAGCGTGCATCGATGCCGGCCTCGGTCATCACCTGGCCGCCGCTGGCGTACTGGCGCTTCTCTGGATGCAGCAGCGCCAGCTCGCGGCCGTCGCGGAACACGCGCAGGTGACCACGGTCGGCGATGAAGTTGGGGCCTTCGCGATGGTCCACGCCCTCGAAGCGTACTTCGTGGCGGCCGACCACCACCTGCTGGCCCGGTGCCAACGCCACTTCGCGCTGCACGTTCAGGGCTTCCACCAGCAGCGCGCCAGCCAGGAACACGGCAATGCCGGCGTGGGCGACGATCATCCCGAGCATCTCGGCGGTGAAGCGGCCGTTGCCGCGCAGTCGTTGCCAGACGAAGCGTGCGGTACCGAAGCCGACCCAGACCGCGGCAGCGACACCGAGACCGGCCTTCCAGCCGTTCTGCGGCGCCTGCCACCAGGCCAGCGCGCCCAGCAGCAGCGCCAGGCCCAGCCACGGTGCCAGCAGCGCGAGCGCGCGCGAAGGCTGGTCGCGCTGCCACTTCACCAGCGGGCCGAACGGCAGCAGCAGGATCATCGGTGCCATCAGCAGCAGGAACAGACTGCCGAAGTAGGGCGGGCCGACCGAGATCTTGCCCAGCGACAGCGCATCGGCCAGCAGCGGGTACAGCGTGCCGAGCAGCACCATCGCGCAGGCGGTGGCCAGCAGCAGGTTGTTGGCCAGCAGCAGGGTCTCGCGCGAGGTGGCGGTGAAGCCACGGCGCGGATCGTCGGCGTCCACGCTCAGCTGGCTGGCGCGCAGCGCGTACAGCAGCAGGCTGCCGCCGACCAGCACCGACAGGAACACCAGGATGAACAGGCCGCGCGACGGATCGGCGGCGAACGAATGCACGCTGGTCAGCACGCCGGAGCGCACCAGGAAGGTGCCCAGCAGCGACAGCGCGAAGGCGGCGATCGCCAGCAGCAGGGTCCAGCTGCCGAAGGTGCCGCGCTTCTCAGTGACCGCCTGGGAATGGATCAGTGCCGCGCCGACCAGCCAGGGCATGAAGCTGGCATTTTCCACCGGGTCCCAGAACCACCAGCCGCCCCAGCCCAGCTCGTAATAGGCCCACCAGCTGCCCAGTGCGATGCCCAGGGTCAGGAAGCCCCAGGCGACGTTGGTCCACGGCCGCGTCCAGCGCAGCCAGCGTGCGTCGACACGACCTTCCAGCAGCGCGGCCACGGCGAATGCGAACGGCACCGCGAAGCCGACATACCCGATGTAGAGCATCGGTGGGTGGATGATCAGCCCGGGGTCCTGCAGCAGTGGATTGAGGTCGCGGCCTTCCAGCGGTGCCGGGTTCAGGCGCAGGAACGGGTTGGAAGTGAAGATCAGGAAGGCGAGGAAGCCGACGCTGACCACGCCCATCACCGCCAGTACGCGTGCCTGCACCGGGGCCGGCAGGTGCCGCGAGAACAGCGCCACCGCGCCGGTCCACAGCGCCAGCACCAGCGCCCACATCAGCAGTGAGCCCTCGTGCGCGCCCCACACCGCCGAGTAGCGGTAGATCATCGGCAGCAGCGAATTGGAGTTCTCGGCCACGTAGCGCACCGAGAAGTCCTGCTGCACGAACGCAGCGGTGAGCACCGCGAAGGCGCCGGCGAGCAGCAGCAGCTGTGCGAACGCGGCTGGCCGTGCCACCGCCATCCATGCGGCGTTGTTGCGCTGCGCGCCGACCAGCGGCAGGCCGGCCTGCAGCAGCGAGGCCAGCAACGCACACAACATCAGGATCTGACCCAGTTCGGGCAGCACTCAGCGCACCTCGGGTGCCGTCACCGGCACGTCGTGCTTGCGATGGGCGTCGCCCATCTTGTCGGCCACTTCCTTCGGCACGTACTTCTCATCGTGCTTCGCAAGCACCTCGTCGGCGACGAAAGTGCCGTCCTGCAGTCGGCCGCTGGCGACCACCGCCGTGCCTTCGGCGAACATGTCCGGCAGGATCCGCGACGTGGTCACTGCCAGTTGCGCGTCGCCGTCGGTCACTTCAAAGCGGGCCTCCAGCGAGCCGACCGGTCGGTTGAAGGAGCCTTTCACCACCATGCCGCCGAGGCGGAAGCGCGACTGCGCATCGACATCGCCGCGCAGCACTTCCGAAGGCGTGTACAGGTAGGCGATGTTGCGCTCCAGCGCCATCGCCACCAGCGCGGTGGCCAGGCCGGAGGCGAGCAGGGCCAGCAGCACCCAGACCAGGCGGCGACGCTGTACCGGGGTCATCGTTCCAGCTCCGTCGACAACGGCGCCGCTGCGTCCTGCCTGCCGGCGCGGGTCTGCTGCCGTTGCTGCCGGGCCAGTGCCAGCCGGCGTGCCACGCGCAGGCGCAGCCATGAACCGATGGCATCGGCGCCGAGCACCAGCACGAACACGGCGTAGGCGCCGATCACATAGGGCAGGTGGGTCATGGCTGGGCCTCCCGGGCCGGGCGTTCGGCATCGACGCGGCCGCCGACCCAGGCCTTGCCGGCCTCGCGGTCGAGATTGTCGGCACGGGCCTTGGCCAGCACCGAACCGGCGAACCAGAACTTGGTGCCGATCACCATCCACCACAGCGGCGCGATCATCGCGCTGCTGATCGCCGATTCACCGAACACGTTGATCGACTGGCGCTGGTGCAGGCCGCCCCACCAGTCCACCGAGTAGCGGATCACCGGCAGCAGGCTGACACCGACGATGGCCAGCAGGCCGGCCGCGCGCGCGGCGCTGCGGCGGTCCTCGATGGCGTGGTACAGGCCGATCACGCCCAGGTACAGGAACAGCAGCACCAGCTCGCTGGTCATGCGCGGGTCCCAGTCCCACCAGGTGCCCCAGGTACCCTTGCCCCAGATGCTGCCGGTGAGCAGGGTGATCAGGGTGAAACCGGCACCCATCGGCGCGCAGGCCATGGCCAGGATCTCGCAGACCTTGATCCGCCAGATCAGCGCGATGGCGGCATACAGCGCCATCAGCGCGAACACGAACAGGCTCATCCAGGCACTGGGCACGTGGATGTAGAGGATGCGGAAGCTGTCCAGCTGCTTGGCTTCCGGCGGCACCACCAGCAGTGCCTGCCACATGCCGACCAGCAGCACCGGCACCGCCGCGAGGTAGAACACCCGCGACCAGCGGGCAGCGAAACGGTCGAACGTGGGAGGCGAACCGAGTTGGTGGAACCAGCGGACAATCGGATTCATGCGTGGCGGCTATCCAGCAGGGGTGGATTGGCTCTCAGCTCGGTCAACTCAGAGAAATACGTATTGCAGCGGCGGTGGCCAATGGTGCCAGCACCAGCGCGACCAGCAGGCCGGCGCCCAGCATCAGCAGCGCACCGACCGGATCCTGTCCGCGTCCGGCTGCCGCCAGACTGCCAGCGCCGAACACCAGCACCGGCACATACAGCGGCAACGACAGCAACGCCACGAGAATACCAGAGCGTCGGATGCCTACGGTCAGCGCGGCGACCACGCCACCGATCAGGCTCAGCAACGGCGTTCCCAGAAGCAACGATGCCAGCAACATCGGCAGCTGGTCATGCGGCAGATGCAGCATTTCCGCCAGCAGCGGGCTGACCACGATCAACGGCAGTGCAGTGGTGGCCCAATGCAGCAGCACGCGCACCAGCACCAGCCACGCCAGCGGTACCGGCGCCAGCAGCCATTGTTCCAGTGAACCGTCCTCGGCGTCGGAGCGGAACAGCGAATCCAGCGACAGCTGGCCCGCCAGCAGCACGGCCAGCCACAGCACCGCGCCGGCGGTGGCGGCCAGCAGCTGTGGTTCGCGGCCCTGGGCGAGGGCGAACAGCACCACCACCAGCACCGCGAACAGCAGCGGCTGCAGCGCATCGCCGCGGCGGCGCCAGAGCAGGCGCAGGTCGCGCTTGAGCAGGGCCGCTGCGGTCTGCCACAGGCCCGGTTCGGTACCCGGCGCGATCATGCGGCACCGCCGAGGTCGAGCTGGCGGGTGCGCACCGGCGGTGCAGCGTAGGCGCCGTGGGTGGTGACCAGCGCCGCGCCACCGGCACGCAGGTGCGCCGAAATCATCCGGTTGACCAGGGTGATGCCCTCCAGGTCGAGGTTGGCATAGGGTTCGTCGAGCAGCCACAACGGCGCCGGTGACAGCCAGATGCGCGCCAGTGCCAGCCGCCGCTTCTGTCCGGCCGACAGATGCCGCACCAGGGTGTCCTCATAACCGGCCAGGCCGACGATGGCCAGCGCGTTGCCCGGCATCTGCCGTGCGCGACGGCCGTGCAGGCCACACAGGAAATGCAGGTTCTCCAGCGTGTCCAGGTCTGGCTTCAAGGCCGGCAGATGGCTGAGGTAGGCCACATAGCGTGCACGCTCGGCATTGCTGGCCGGCTTGCCGTCGATCCGCACCTGGCCGGCGCCGGGCCGGGCCAGGCCGGCCAGCACGCGCAGCAGGGTGGTCTTGCCGGCGCCATTGCCGCCCTGCACCAGCAGGGCCTCGCCGGCGTCCACATGGAAGTCCAGCGGGCCGAACACCGGCTCGTCATTGCGGGAAAAGCTCAGGCCGCTGGCGGCCAGCAATGCAGGGGTGTTCAAGGGGCAAAGGTCTTCATGCCGGAGTGCGGCGGCAATTGTAGCGGTGAAAGCCTGCGGTAGTGCCGGCCGCTGGCCGGCAATTCCCCAGGGGGCCAGTCGCGTGGGCCGAGGTTGCCGGCCAGCGGCCGGCACTACCGTCGCGCGGATTGCGTAAACTCGGATCCCTTGTTCCCCCACAGCCCAGGCCGATGCAACCCACCACCAAGCTGCCCAAGGTCGGTACCACGATCTTCACCGTGATGTCCCAGCTCGCCGCCGAACACGGCGCGGTCAACCTCGGTCAGGGGTTCCCGGACTTTTCCGCACCGCAGCGCCTGATCGATGAGACCGCCAAGGCGATGGCCGCCGGGCTGAACCAGTACCCGCCGATGACCGGCGTGGCGCCGTTGCGCCAGGCCATCGCGCAGAAGGCGCTGGACTGCTACGGCGCGCAGGTCGACGCGGACAGCGAAATCACCGTCACCAGCGGCGGCACCGAGGCCATCTTCAACGCCATCCATGCTGTGGTGCGTGCGGGCGAGGAAGTGATCGTGCTCGACCCGGCGTATGACTGCTATGAACCGGCGATCGATCTGGCCGGCGCCAAGGCCGTGCATGTGTCGCTGGATCCGCAGACCTTCGCCGTCGACTGGGACCGCGTGCGTGCGGCGATCACCCCGCGTACCCGCATGCTGATTGTCAACACCCCGCACAATCCGTCCGGTGCGATGCTGTCGGCGCAGGACATGCAGGCGCTGGCCGAGCTGCTGCGTGGCACGCAGATCTACCTGATCTCCGATGAGGTGTACGAACACATCATCTATGACGGTCGCCGCCACGAGTCGGCGCTGCGCTACCCGGAACTGCGCGAGCGCGCGTTCGTCATCTCCAGTTTCGGCAAGACCTACCACTGCACTGGCTGGAAGATCGGCTATGCGATCGCCCCGCCGGCGCTGACCGCCGAGTTCCGCAAGGTGCACCAGTACAACACCTTCACCAGCTTCGGCCCGGCGCAGTACGGCTTCGCCGCGATGATCCGCGACGAGCCCGAACACCACCTGGAGCTGGGTGCGTTCTACCAGGCCAAGCGCGATCGTTTCCGCGAACAGCTGGCCAGCACCCGGCTGAAGGCGCTGCCGGTGCCGGGCGGTTACTTCCAGCTGGTCGACTACTCGGCCATCAGCGACCTGCCGGACCATGAGTTCGTGAAGTGGCTGACCATCGAGAAGGGCGTCACTGCCATTCCGCTGTCGCCGTTCTACGAAAATCCGCCGGCCGGCCAGCGCCTGGTGCGCCTGTGCTTCGCCAAGAACGAAGCGACCATGGACGCGGCGATCGAACGCCTGCGCCTGCTGTGAGCGGAGGGTTGAACATGCAGGACCTGCGCATTTCCCTCGTTCAGGGCGACACCCGCTGGCACGACCCGGCGGGCAACCGCGCCTACTACGGTGCGTTGCTGGCACCGCTGGCCGGCAGCACCGACCTGGTGATCCTGCCGGAGACCTTCACCAGTGGCTTCTCCAACGACGCCATCGCCCAGGCCGAAGGCATGGACGGTCCGACCGTGGCCTGGGTGCGCGAGCAGGCGAAGGCCTTGAACGCGGCGGTGATCGGCAGCGTGCAGCTGCGCGAGGGCGAGGGCGTCTACAACCGCCTGTTGTTCGCCACGCCCGATGGCGGGCTGCAGTACTACGACAAGCGCCACCTGTTCCGCTACGGCGGTGAACACGAACGCTATGCCGCCGGCCGTGAGCGCCTGAGCGTGGAATGGAAAGGCTGGCGAATCAATCCGCAGGTCTGCTACGACCTGCGTTTCCCGGTGTTCTGCCGCAACCGCTACAACGTGGAGCGTCCGCAGCAGCTGGATTTCGACCTGCAGATCTTCGTTGCCAACTGGCCGTCGGCGCGCGCCTATGCGTGGAAGACCCTGCTGCGTGCGCGGGCGATCGAGAACCTGTGCTTCGTTGCCGCGGTGAACCGTGTCGGCGTCGATGGCAACCAGCTGCATTACGCGGGTGACAGCGCGGTGCTGGATTTCCTCGGCCAGCCGCAGGTGGAAATCCGCGAGCGCGAACAGGTGGTCACCACCACCATTTCGGCCGAGGCGCTGGCCGCCCATCGCGCGCGCTTCCCGGCGATGCTTGATGCCGATGCCTTCCACCTGGACGAACAGGCCTGAGCGACGGCCTGAACGCCGCCGCACCAGCGCGCGTGCCTGCATCCAACGTGCACGCGCGCGCTGCTAGATTCGCCGCCAGTCCGACCGAACTGGAAGTCCTGCCATGAACACGTCCTTCGCTCTGCTGCTGGCCCTGTCCGCCGCATCGCTGGCCCCGGCCGCGCACGCCGCCGGCAACCTCGATTGCCAGCTGCGCTACAACCTGTCCGGCTGGTCGCTGATCTACAAGACCGCCTCCGGCAATGGCACGGTCACCTGCAGCAATGGCGCCAGCATGCCGGTGCGCATCCAGATGAAGGGCGGCGGCCTGACCGTGGGCAAGTCGAAGATCACCAATGGGCGCGGCAGCTTTACCGGTGCGGTCAGCCTCAACGAACTGCTGGGGACCTACGCTTCGGTGGGTGCTCACGCTGGCGCAGTGAAATCCAGCAATGCGCAGGTGATGACCAAGGGCGATATCTCGCTGGCCCTGTCCGGCACGGGCAAGGGCTGGGACCTGGGCGTGGACGGCACCGCGTTCACTATCAGCCGGCGTTGAGTCGGCGCGGCTCCGCGGTGTTCCAGCTGATGCGGATGTAGTGCTGTTCGGAATCGCTCAACAACCGTTCGACACCGAAACCATTCTTCAGCAGTTGCGTGGTCACGTCTTCGACGAGCTGCTCGCTGGCCATCACCTGGCTGAAGCCGAACACGAGATAGCGGCGGCCATTCTCCGAGCCGATCTGGATCGAGTTGTCGAGGTCGCGGTAGAACTGTTCGATCGGGCGCTTGGCGGCATCGGCGTTGGCGCGGGCCTGTTCGGCGGTAATGGTGATCATGGGCATCTGCCTGGTGTGGGAGAGCGCGCACGATAGCCAGCGCCCTGATGTGAATTCCGGGCGTGGCGCACAATGCCTCGTGTTTGCAGCAATTCCTAACATGCGGTGTGAGCGTCGATACGCGCCGGAAAAGTGCCGCGCGGCGGTGAGCATCCTGCATCGACATGAAGTCATCGGGCAGGGATGGGTGCCAACGGCAGTGGAGGTGTGCAACGCGCCGCCCACAGGGGATCCTGCGGCCATCCGATGCTGTGGGCGCGCAGGCATTTACGTTTCCTTGACCCTGCAGTAACCCCGCAATGCCTAACAGGGACGTCCCAGCGATTCTGCTGGGATCATTGGAGACGCTGGAATGGAGTTCAGAACGTCCGTGCTGCTCGTGGCCCTCATCGCCACGCCCGCGATCGCCCACGCCGAAGTCTGCCTGTCCGACAGCGGAATCGTCGTGTCCTGTCCAAGCCTGTTGCCACATCCCGTGACGGCCAGGTTCGAGATCGGGACCTTGCCGCGTGTGGCTGGCTCGCCGTCGGAAATCTACATCACAGGGGGCGGCCAGGTGGATGGAACGAGTAATTTCTCGGTCTATGCCAATGGCCAGTTCCTGTGCCATACCAATGACAATTACGACGGTGGCAACACCACGCCGATCCGCCATTGCACCGCGACCATCGCAACACCCGGGACCTATGTGATCTCGGCGTCGCGCAACAGCCCTGGCAACTTCCTCGCACCAATGGACGAAGTGATCAACGTCCAGTAACCGGTTGTTGCTGATCCAGGCCCCGGGGCAGGGACCCCGGGGTCCCTGCTGCCCACGTGGCAGCAGGAACCGGTCCTTCATCGTTACGATCGGCAGCCAGGCCTTCCGCCGTCGACTGACCGATCCCGCTGTAGCCACAGCGCCAGCAGGCCGCATGCGATGAGGGTCGGTGCCAGCAGCTGCAGCGCACCGACCAACGCCATCGCCGCGCCGATCAGCAGGTAGTAGAGCAGGCCGAACAGCGCGCCAGCACTGCCGAGGCAGTGTGGATAGCCGCGCAGGGCCTGGCCGAGCACGTTGGGGATGGCGAGGCCGAAGCCCGTCACCACCGGCACCATCGCCGCGACCAGGGCAGGGTGATCATGCAGCAGCGTGGCCAGCAGGCCTCCCGTCAGGACCAGTCCTGCGGCGATGCGGATGCGCGTGGTTGCGGCAACGCCTGCACGCAGCAGGCGGCCATTGCCCCACGCGCCCAGTGCCGAGCCCAGTGCCAGCACCGCGCCGCTGGCGCCGAACCAGGTGGCTGGCCAATGCTGGCGCGCGAACACGAATGGACCGAGTGCGTACCAGCTGTACATCGCCACGTTGAACGCCATCACCAGTAGTGCCTGCGACCAGATCCAGCGATCGCGGAGCAGTTGCCGCAGCAGTGGCAGCAATGGCGTGTGCACCCCTTCGGCGGCGCGACTTTCGCGGAGCCCCCATGTGCACCCGGCCATCAGCAGGGCGACGACCACCAGCAGCCCGGCCTGCACGCCCGCGTAGCCGTTTGCAGCGACCAGCAGCGTGCCCAGTGCCAGCCCGATCGCGGGACTCAATGCCAGCGCCATGCCGATCCACGAGAACGCCTGCGCCAATGCCGGCCCCCGCAGACGATCACGTAGGACGGTCTGGGTGACCACCGAAGCGGCGGCGGCGCCGACTGCGGCCAACGCTTGGACCAGCAGCACCTGGCCGAAGCTGCGAGCCATCAAGCCGCCCAGTGCAGCCACTGCGAAGACGCCGAGGCCACAGAGAAGAGCAGGGCGACGACCGATACGATCGGCCAGGCGCCCCCACAGCAGCACGCCTGCAGCGAAGCCGAACAGGTACAGGCTCATTGCCTGGCTGGCGGCGCTGGGTGGCAACGCGAAGCGTTCGGCCAGGCTGGCGAGGGCAGGGCTGTACAAGGTCTGCGCCAGCTGCGGGAACATCAGCAGAGCAATGGTGAGCAGTAGAAGGCGGCGCGGCATGCGGGCACTCCGGAAACAGGGGCGCGCATTGTGGTCGCGGCCCTGTTGGCGCACTCTGTAGGTCCTGTCAGGAAATGTAGGAAATCGGTCATGGCGTGGTTGCAGCCGGATGCGCGATTCGACGCAGACGCCTGGAGTGCGGCGCCCGTGCTGGGTATCGCCTCTTCGCTGGCCGACCATGATTCGGGCTGGCACCGGCACGCACGTGCGCAGTTGCTTTACACCCGGCAGGGCTGCACGCGCTTGACCTACGGAGATCGCATCAGCCTGCTGCCACCGTCGCGCGCGGCATGGATTCCGGGCGGTCTGCTTCATCGTGCACAGATGCGCCAGGCGGTCGACTACCGCTCGTTGTACTTTGATGTCGCGTTATCGGCGCAACTGCCGCAGCAGCCTGCGATCATCAGCGTGGGCCCTCTGCTGCAGGCCTTGCTGGAGCCGATCGCGCAGGCACCGTTCAACCATGACTGGCAGTCGTCGCGCGCACACCATCAACTGGCGTTGTGCGTGCTGGAGATCGCCGCTGCACCGGTGGCGCCGATGGACCTGCCTCTGCCGCGTGATCCGCGGATCGCACGTTGTCTGCCGCTGGCCGAGCAGCTGCCGCCCGAACTGGGCGAGCTGGCCGCGCGTGCGGACCTGAGCGTGCGTACCGTCGGCCGGCTGATGCAGCGTGATACCGGCATGGGCTATCAGGCCTGGCGTCAGCAATGGCGCCTGATGCGAGCCATGGAGTTGCTGCTGCTCGGCCATCGCGTCGCGCATGTGGCGCAGGACACCGGGTTCTCCGCCGAGAGCCCGTTCATCGCCTTCTTCCGCAGCATGACCGGCACCACGCCAGCCGCGTTCCAGCGCCACGCAAAAGGGGACGGAGGGGATTAAGTCGCTTTCGCCCCTTTGAGGCAAAAACGACTTAATCCCCTCCGTCCCCTTTTTAAAGAAGAACCCCGGCCTGCGCCGGGGTTCTTCATTTCAACGTCGCTGCTGATCAGCCGCCGCGCGGGCCGCTGCGGCGCGGGCCGCCCGGACCGCGGTTGCCGCCGGGGCCGCCCGGGCCACGGTTGCCACCCGGACCACCGGGACCGCGATTACCGCCCGGACCACGGTTGCCACCGCCCGGGCCGCGACCGCCCGGACGGGCGCCCTGCGCCGGCTTCGGGCTGCCATACGGGTTGAAGCCCGGCGTGGCGTGGTCGGACGGGAAGCTCGGGGCGTTGCCCGGATGGCCGTACGGGTGCTTGTTGCCCTGGCCCTGCGAGCGGTTGCCCGCACCGGCCGGACGACCCTGGCCGCCTGCGCCGCCACGACCTTCACCACCGAAGCCGCCACGGCCCTGGCCGCCACCGGCGCCAGCACCCGGACCCTTCGGCTTGCCGTACGGACGGCCCTGGCCGCCTGCGCCCGGACCACGGGCGCCCGGGCCACGTGCGCCCGGACCGGCATTGCGATGGCCGCTCGGGCCGGTGCTCACGCCATCCGGCACGTACCAGGTGCGGAACGCCGCCGGATTGCCTTCCGGCAGCGAACGGTCGTTCTTCTGGGCGCGCTGCTTGAACGGCTTCTGCGACTGCTTGGCCGCCGCTTCGCCGCTGACCGTCAGGCCGCCCTTGAAGCCGCCGCCCTTGCCACCGCGGCCACGGCCGCGGTCTTCGCGGACGTTGTCGAAACGACGCAGCTCGCGGCCTTCGTCAGCGGTGTTGTGACCGTTGACGTAGGCGTTGCCGCGGCCACCTTCGCGCACGCGCACGGTGGTCTTGGCGGCGCGGCGCTGGCCGATCACCGGCTGCAGGGTCAGTGCCGACGGTGCGCCTTCTTCCAGCTTCAGCTGCGCACGCAGGGCTTCCACCTGGGCGGTGCCCAGTTCCACCGAATGGCCGCGGGCCAGTTCGCGCGGCAGGCTCACCTTGCCATAGCGGGTGCGCTTCAGGCGGCTGACCTGGCAGCCCTGCGACTCCCACAGGCGACGCACTTCGCGGTTGCGGCCTTCCTTCACCACAACGCGGAACCAGTCGTGCGAGTCGGTGCCGCCGATGCGTTCGATCTCGTCGAACTTGGCCGGGCCGTCTTCCAGTGCCACGCCACGGGTGAGGCGGTCGACGATGGCGTCGGAGACCTTTTCCTCGCCTTCCGGTGCACGCACGCGCACCACGTATTCGCGCTCGACCTCGAACGACGGGTGCATCATGGCGTTGGCCAGTTCACCGTCGGTGGTGGCCAGCAGCAGGCCGGTGGTGTTGATGTCCAGGCGGCCGATCGCGATCCAGCGCGCGCCCTTCAGCGGCGGCAGCGATTCGAACACGGTCGGGCGGCCTTCCGGATCATCGCGGGTGGTCACTTCGCCTTCCGGCTTGTTGTAGACCAGCACGCGCGACGGCTCGGCCAGGGCGGTGGCGACGAAGCCACGACCATCCAGTTCGATCTTGTCGCCGCTCTTGACCGACATGCCGGTCTGCGCGACTTCACCGTTGACCTTGACCAGGCCTTCGGCGATGCGCTGTTCCAGCGCGCGGCGCGAGCCAAGGCCGGCCTGGGCCAGCACCTTGTGCAGGCGTTCTTCCAACTTGAACTGTTCGGAGGTGGCTTCGCGCTTCAGCGAGAGCTTGTTCAACGACAGCTTGCGAGGGGTGTCACTCATCAGTTTTGCTCCGGCCGACGGTTTCGAGGTCGGCCTCTGGTTCGGAATCGGCTTGGTCAACAGCCACGGTCGTCATCGCGACGGCGTTGTCTTCGCGTTCGTTCACTGGCACCGCGCGCTCGCCCGGCGCGGAATCGGGGTGCCCATCATCGAAGGGCGAAGGTGCTTGCTCATCGGAGGCCGACGCAGGGGCTGCATCGACGGAATCAGGGGTGTCACTGCCGGCCTGGCCGGCATCATCGTTCGCGGCAGCGCCTTCGGCGCCGGCCGAGATGTCAGGGCCATCGGCGCTTGCCGCCGCCGGTGCATCGCGGTCCAGGGACAGCTGGGGTTCCAGCTCGCCCAGGTCCTTCAGTTCCGACAGTGGCGGCAGCTCATCCAATCGCTTCAGGCCGAAATAATCCAGGAAGCCCTTGGTGGTGCCGAACAGTGCCGGCTTGCCGGGCACGTCGCGGTGGCCGACCACGCGGATCCATTCGCGTTCTTCCAGTGCCTGGATGATGTTGCTGCTGACCGCCACGCCACGCACCTGCTCGATCTCGCCGCGGGTGATCGGCTGCCGGTAGGCGATCAGCGCCAGGGTTTCCAGGGTGGCACGGGTGTAGCGGGTCTTGCGTTCGGTCCACAGCCGGCTGATCCAGCCATGCACTTCGCCGGTGACCTGGTAGCGGAAGCCGGAGGCGACCTCGACCAGTTCCACGCCGCGTCCTTCGCAGGCTTCGCGCAGGCGTTCCAGCGCACGTTCGATGCTGCCCGGGGGTGCCGGTTCCTCTTCCGGGAACAGGTCCTTCAGCTGGGCCAGGGTGAGCGGCTGGCTGGAGGCCAGCAGGGCACCTTCGACAATGCGGTTGATCAGCGTTTGGTCCATCGGCAGTCAGCGCTCACTCGTTCTCGTTGGCGGCGTCGTTGTCGTCGAACTCGCTGCTGAACTGCAGCGGGGCATTGGTGTTGCCGGCGGCCAGTGACTTCACGTAGATCGGCGCCAGTGGTTCTTCCTGGACGATGTCCAGCAGCTGTTCCTTGGCCAGTTCCAGCACCGCCAGGAACGTGACCAGCACGCCCAGCTTGCCTTCTTCGGCGGTGAACAGCCCTTCAAAACGATAGAACTTGCCGTCCTCCAGGCGTCCCAGCACTTCGCCCATGCGTTGCCGCACGCTCAGTGCTTCGCGCTTGATGGCATGGCCGCTGAACAGCTCGGCGCGCTTGAGCACGTCGTGCAGGGCCAGCAGCATTTCCTTCAGGTCCACCGGCGGCGGCAGCTTCACCGTGGCGCGTTCGGGCATGAAGGCGTGTGCCACCGTGGTGTCGCGGTCCTGGCGGGGCAGGGCGTCGATGTCCTCGGCGGCCTGCTTGAAGCGTTCGTACTCCTGCAGGCGGCGCACCAGCTCGGCGCGCGGGTCGGCTTCGTCGCCTTCCTCGCTGACCGGGCGCGGCAGCAGCATGCGTGACTTCACCTCGGCCAGGATCGCAGCCATCACCAGGTACTCGGCGGCCAGCTCGAAGCGCAGCTCGCGCATCACGGTGATGTATTCCACGTACTGCCGGGTGATCTCGGCGACGGGAATGTCCAGTACGTCCAGATTCTGGCGGCGGATCAGGTACAGCAGCAGGTCCAGCGGGCCTTCGAAGGCATCCAGGATGACTTCCAGCGCATCCGGCGGAATGTACAGGTCCTGCGGAATCTGCAGGACCGGTTGTCCATGCACCACGGCCAGCGGCATTTCCTGCTGCTGGGGGGCGGGCGGCCGGGTTGGCGGGTTCGCGTCGAGCGCGAGTTCGGAAGTCATCTAATGGACATCAGGATTGCAACGGACCAGTCGCGGCACCGGGTTCGCCGGGCCTGCGCCACGGAGCCCCAGGGCACCAGACACGCCGGGATCGGCGCGATTCCACACATATCAAACAGCAGGACGCGCTGCAGGGAACGGCAGCGACAAAACTACGGGGAGGTCGTCTACGTGGCCCGGCCGGGTGGTCCGGTTTGAAGCAGCGGGACGGTCGTCGGGGGCTGCGTTGGCCGCAAAAACCGACGGGCTGCTGCATCCAGCCACGTGCAATGGAGCCTAGGGTAAGCCTTTGTCGCGCCAGTGTCCAGCTGGACCGGGGCGGGGGCCGCTTTGGCTAGAATCTGCGCACCCGACAACGCAAGCGAGGAAATGCCGGTGTGGTATGTGATCGAAGGGTATGACGGCCAGGATGTGCTGGCGCAGCGGCTGCAGGCGCGGCCGGAACACCTGGCGCGACTGCACGCGCTGCGCGCCGAAGGGCGCCTGCTGCTGGCCGGGCCCTGCCCGGCGGTGGACAGTGAAGACCCGGGCCCGGCCGGTTTCAGTGGTTCGGTGGTGATCGCGCAGTTCGAGTCGGTGCTCCAGGCCCAGGCTTGGGCCGATGCCGACCCATACGTGGCTGCAGGCGTCTACACCCGTGTACAGGTACGCCCGTTCCGCAAGGTCCTGCCGTGAACGCGGAACGGATCGAACGGATGCATGATGCGCTGCAACAGGCGCTGGCCCCGAGCGTGCTCGAGATCGAGGACGACAGTCATCGCCACGCCGGTCATGCCGGCGCGCGCGATGGTCGCGGCCACTTCAACGTCCATGTGGTCAGTGAACGCTTCGCCGGACTGGGCCCGCTGGCCCGGCATCGCGCGGTCTACGCCGCGCTGGGGTCGATGATGGAGACCGATATCCACGCGTTGTCCATCCACGCCCAGACCCCGTCAGAACAAGGCTGAGCCCTTGTCCCACGCTGTCCTGGCAGGTCCCTGCGGGGCCTCGCCATGGACAGATTTCCATGTCCATTTCGGGACATTCGCCTAACGGACTGTTTACAAGCCCAGATGGAAACGCTTACATTCCGCGCCAATGCTGGTAGGTCCAAGCCGTGGAGGGCGGCTTCGTGAACAAGGCAGCTATCACAATCAAAGACGTCGCTCGCGAAGCCCGGGTCTCCGTGGCCACGGTTTCCCGCGCGCTCAACGGGCATGAAAATGTCGCCGAACCGGTCCGCCAGCTTGTACTGGAGGTGGCCGCACGGCTGCGTTACACCCCGCACGCCGCCGCCCGCAGCCTGAGCAGCCGCCGCACCAATACGGTGGGCGTGGTCCTGCCCGACCTGTACGGCGAATTCTTCTCCGAGCTGATGCGTGGCATCGACAACGTCGCCCGTAGCCGCCGCCAGCACCTGCTGGTGTCCAGCTATCACGGCGACCAGGAACAGCAGGGCGCGGCCCTGCGTGCCATGCGCGGCCGCGTCGACGGCCTGCTGGTGCTTTCGCCCTATGCCGAAAGCCCGGGCTTCCTGACCGACAACCTGCCGCAGTCGCTGCCGACGGTGTTGATCAACACCTATCTGCCCGGGCAGGACCACCCGGTGCTGAGCATCGACGATCACGCCGGCGCGATGGCGATGACCCGCCACCTGCTGGATGCCGGCCACCGCCGCATTGCCTTCATTTCTGGCCCGGACCTCAACTTCGACGCGCGCGAGCGCCTGCGTGGCTTCCGTGACGCGCTGGCGGCTTTCGGCAGTGACGCCGAAGGCATCGAGCTGCCCGGTGATTTCGACGAAGCTTCCGGCCATCGCGCCGGTCAGGAGTTGCTGGCAGCCGGAGCGCTGCCCGATGCCGTGTTCGCCGCCAACGACATGATGGCCCTGGGCTGCCTGTATGCGTTCACGCAGGCAGGTGTCCATGTGCCGTCCGACGTCGCACTGGCGGGTTTCGATGACATTCCACTGGCGCGTTTCGTCCACCCGTCGCTGACCACCATGCAGGTCAGCATCGCCGAGCTCGGCGATCGGGCCATGACGCGCCTGCTGCAGTTGATGGACGGCACCTCCACGGATGGGACAGGGGACAAGCAGACCCTGGTTCCCCGCTTGATAGTTCGCGATTCCACCACTCCGCCATCGGGCCGTTGAAGCCAGAGGCGTTCCTTCTTTTTTGATTGATCGCAGGGACCGCGCGAGCGGTCACCGCCACCCGGAGATTGAGTTGATGATGCACACCACCTTCCGCACGCCGGCACGCCGGCTGCTGAGCACTGCACTGGTCAGCTGCCTGATGCTGGCCGCTGCTCCGAACGTCATGGCGCAGTCGGCCAATGCCAGCCTGCGCGGCCAGGTTGCCGGCGCCCAGGCCGGCGCCGAAGTCACCGCCACCAACGTAGCCACCGGCACCGTCCGTCGCGGCACCGTCCGTGCCGATGGCAGCTACTCGCTGATGGGCCTGGACCCGGGCACCTATGACGTGGTCGCCAACGGCCAGTCGCAGAAGGTCACCGTCACCGTGGCCTCGACCGCTACCCTGAACTTTGCCGGCGCGGCCAGCAGCACCCCGGGTACGACCGCAGCCACCAACCTGGACACCGTCAACGTTGTCGCGCCGACCCTGTTGCAGGAAGTGCGCACCTCCGAAGTCGGCAAGACCGTCAGCCTGCAGCAGATCCAGACCACCCCGCAGGTCTCGCGCAACTTCCTGGAGTTCGCCGACGCGGTGCCGGGCATGATCTTCACCCGCGATGCCAAGGGCAACACCTCGCTGCGCGGCGGTGCCACCAACTCTGACGGCACCAACGTCTACATCGATGGCGTCGGCCAGAAGAGCTACGTGAAGGGGGGCGGCATCTCCGGCCAGTCCGGCAGCGCCGGCAACCCGTTCCCGCAGCTGGCCATCGGTGAATACAAGGTCATCACTGGCAATTACAAGGCCGAGTACGGCCAGGTCTCCAGCGCCGCCATCACCGCCGCGACCAAGTCGGGTACCAACGAGTTCAAGGGCGAAACCTTCTACCGTTACACCAACGACAACATGCGTGCGATGACCCCGGCCGAACGCCAGCCGGGCAAGAGCAAGGAAGACTCGGCCGAGAAGGAGTACGGCTTCGCGCTGGGTGGTCCGATCATCAAGGACAAGGCCCACTTCTTCGTTACCTATGAAGCCAAGCGCTTCGACCTGCCGGTGACCATCGCGCCGGATGGTGCGGTGAGCGCGGCGGCCGCTCATCTGCCCGCCGATGGCGCTGCGGGCCTCGGCCCGGCCAGCCAGCCGTTCCAGCAGGACCTGATCTTCGCCAAGATCGACTTCGAGCCGACCGACAACGATCGCATCGAACTGACCTTCCAGGACCGCGACGAGAACCAGCAGCAGTTCAGCGACCAGACCGCGAAGGTGCACGGCAAGGTGGTGGACAACACCGACCGTCGCTATGCGCTGCGCTGGAACCACAGCGGCGAGCGGTTCTACAACGAGCTGATGGTCACCCATGAAGAGGCGTTCAACAATCCGCTGCCGCTGACCTACGGCAACGGTATCGTCTACACCGCGCCGGACTTTGGTGACAAGAACCGGAACCGCCCGGTGGAAAAGACTCTGGTACAGATCGGTGCAGCAGATGCGCTGTCTTCCCAGGTGAAAGGCCAGAAGGGTTGGGCGATCGAGGACAACCTGACCCTGGATGGCCTGCAGTGGGCGGGCGACCACACCGTCAAGATGGGTGCCAAGTACAAGCAGATCGACCTGTACGCCTCCGACGCGGCGCAGATCAATCCGCAGTTCTTCTACACCATCGACAACCCGGCGTTCCCTTCGGATATCCCGTACAAGGCGCAGTTCACCAAGACCAGCACCGGTGTCACCGGTGTCGCGTCGGAAGTGCGCGCCAAGGTCAAGCAGATCGGGCTGTTCATCCAGGACGACTGGCAGGTCAACGACCACCTGCAGCTGAACATCGGCCTGCGCTGGGACTACGAAAAGAACCCGGTTTACACGGACTTCGTCACGCCGCCGGAAGTGGTCAAGGCGCTGAACTCGCAGGATCCGCACGCACCGCCAGGCGTGTCCCAGACCTATGCGCAGACGCTGGCGCTCAGCGGCCTGGACGTCAACGACTACATCAGTACCGGCCACAACCGCAAGAACTTCAAGAACGCCTGGCAGCCGCGCCTGGGCTTCTCGTATGACGTCAATGCCGACGAGCAGCACGTGATCCACGGTGGCGCCGGCCGTTCCTACGACCGTGACCTGTTCGACAATCTGGCCCTGGAGACCACCAAGCTGGCGCTCCCGCAGCCGACCGTGAATTTCCGCAACCCGGCCACCGGCAGCTGCATGTATGGTCAGCCGCCATGCTTTGACTGGAACCCGAATCTGCTGAACGGCATCGAAAACGTGCAGGCGCTGCTGGGCTCCACCAGCAATGAAGGCATGGAGGTCGATCTGCTGAACAACAACATGAAGGTGCCGTACGCGGATCAGTTCAGCCTCGGCATGAGCAACCAGATCGGCGAGTGGCTGACCGATGCCACGATTTCGCGCACGCTGACCTACGACGGCTTCGCTTACACGCTGGGCAACCGCTTCCACAACGGCAATTTCTTCGACAACCAGATGCTGTGCGGCGCTGAAGAGCCGACCTACGGTCAGCCGTGGGGCTGCAACATCCCGGGCTTTGGCAGCCTCGTCATCGGCCAGCAGGGCATCAAGACCCGCTCCACCCAGATCCTGCTGTCGGCGCAGAAGCCGTACAGCAAGGAAAGCGGCTGGGGTACCTCGATCGCCTACACCTGGACGAACGCCCGCCACAACCGCAACATCAACGAGCACTACTCGTTCGATCGCGGCACCATCGGTGAATACCCGACGATCAAGTCCAATGGCGCGCCGCGCCACCGTCTGGTGGTGACCGGCTCGTATGATGGCTTCTGGGGCATCACCTTTGGTGGAAAGCTGACCCTGGCCACGCCGACCCCGGGCAACGACTGGGCCTGCATCGCCCAGGCCGGCAATTCGAACTGCATGCCGACCCCGGCTGCTGGCACGCCGTCGGGCAATGGCCACTTCCTGCTCGGCGGCAAGATCTTCGGCTACCGCTCGCTGGATCTGCAGGCGACCAAGACCTTCAAGCTGGCGGGCGATACCGAGCTGTATGCACGCATCGACATCATCAACGTGCTCAACTTCGACAACTTCTCCAAGCTGAACTACGTGAAGAGCGACGGCAAGCTGCTGGTCAGCTACAACGAGACCGGCGACATCATCGGTACTCCGCGCCAGATCAAGGCCGAAGTGGGCTTCCGCTTCTAAGCGGGCCCGCCTGAAGCAACACCCCGATGCCGCCGCTCCGCCGGCGGCATCGGCTGAATGGATACATGGCAATGGCCGGCCCCGTGCCGGTCCATTGCCCACGCCGCTGCCGGGCAGGGGGCAGCGGCGTGGGCAATGATCGCGGTGTCAAACCACGTTTTTCGTGGTTTTTTAAGAGCGCAGCTTGTAAACGATTTCAGATCATTGGACGTTATGCTTTCCCATCGATCAGACCACCGGAGGAATCGCGCCATGCAGGCACGCCATCTGTTGTCCGCCGCGGCGTTGAGCCTGGCCGTTGCTGCCTGCCAGCCGGCCCAGCAGGAGCCTGCCAAGCCGCGGCCGCCGGTGATCCTGATCGAAGCCGATGCGCCGCCACGGCCGATGAAGCCGGAGCTGCCGCCGCTGTTCGATGACATCGAGCGGCGCACTTTCCAGTTCTTCTGGGATACCACCAACGAGATCAATGGGCTGACCCCGGACCGCTATCCCTCGCGGCCGTTCGCCAGCATCGCCTCGGTCGGCTTCGCGCTGACCGCCTATCCGATCGGCATCGAGAACGGCTGGGTCAGCCGCAACCAGGCGATCGATCGCACGCTGACCACGCTGAAGTTCTTCCGCGACGTGCCGATGGGCCCGCAGCGTACCGGCAAGGCCGGTTACAAGGGCTTCTACTACCACTTCCTGGACATGCAGGAAGGCCGTCGCTACGACAGCTGGGTCGAGTTGTCCTCGGTGGATACCGCGCTGCTGATGATGGGGGTGCTGTTCGCGCAGTCGTATTACGACGGTGACGATCCGCGCGAGAAGGAAATCCGCCAGATCGCCGATACGTTGTACAAGAAGGTCGACTGGCCGTGGCTGCAGCAGCGTGCGCCGCTGATCTCGATGGGCTGGTTCCCGGAGAGCGGCTTCATCGACCACGACTGGATGGGCTACAACGAGGCGATGATGGTCTACATCCTCGCCCTGGGTTCGCCGACGCACCCGGTCAGCCCGGATGCGTGGACGGTGTGGACGCGCACCTACGACAACGACTGGGGTGTCTACCAGGGCCAGGAATACCTGTCTTTCGGCCCGCTGTTCGGCCACCAGTACAGCCACGTCTGGATCGACTTCCGCGACATCCAGGACGCGTACATGCGCGAGCGCGGCAGCACCTACTTCCTCAACAGCCGCTCGGCTGCGCTGGCGCAACGCGAGTACGCCATCGCCAACCCGATGCAGTGGAAGGAGTATGGCGAGAACGTATGGGGCCTGACCGCCAGCGACGGGCCGCAGAACACCACGCAGGACTACCGTGGCGAGCAGCGCCAGTTCCGCCACTACTCTTCGCGCGGCGCCGGCCTGCGCGAGAACTTCGATGACGGCACCATCGCCCCCACCGCTGCGATCGCCTCGGTGGTGTTCGCCCCCGAGCAGGTGATCCAGGCCACGCTGGAGATGCACAAGCGCTTCGGCGATTACATCTATTCCAGTTACGGCTTCCTGGATTCGTTCAACCCCAGCTTCAACTACGACATCCCGATCAAGACCGGCCGCCTGGTGCCTGATCGCGGCTGGGTCGCCAGCGACTACATCGCCATCGACCAGGGTCCGATCCTGACCATGATCGCCAACTACCGCGATGACTTCGTCTGGGAAGTGATGAAGAAGAACCCGTACATCCGCAAGGGCCTGGAACGGGCCGGGTTCAGCGGTGGCTGGCTGGCGCCGGAAGGCTCGTTCCAGCCGCTGGAACTGCAGAAAGACGAAAAGGCCGCGGCGGCACGCGCGGTGGGTCTCGCCGAATCACGCGCGGCTGCCGCGCAGGAACAGAAGAACAATGCCAACCGCACCACAGGCCAGGGCAAATAACCCGATGCCGAACTGGATCGACCGCCTGTGCCGCTGGGCGCTGCCTGCCCTGGCCGCGCTGGCCGTGGCCGGCTGCGCCCGTACCGAGCCGGGCACCACCACCGTACGCTTCTGGGCGATGGGGCGAGAAGCCGAGGTGGTCAGCGAGCTGATCCATGAATTCGAGGCCGAGAACCCGGGCATCAAGGTGGATGTGCAGAACATCCCGTGGACGGCTGCGCACGAGAAACTGCTGACCGCGTTCGCCGCCGATGGCCTGCCGGACGTATGCCAGCTGGGTAACACCTGGGTGCCGGAGTTCGCTGAGCTCGACGCGCTGACGCCGCTGCAGCCGTTCGTGCAGCGTTCGTCCGTGGTCGACCCGAAGGACTATTTCCAGGGCATCTGGGACACCAACGTGATGCATGGCGAGCTGGTGGGCGTGCCGTGGTATGTCGATACCCGCCTGATCTACTACCGCAAGGACCTGCTGGCCAGGGCCGGCTATGACCACCCGCCGCGGACCTGGCAGGAGTGGGACGAACAGATGGCGGCGATCAAGCGCATGCAGGGCCCGAACCGCTATGCGGTACTGATGCCGATCAACGAGTTCGAGCAGCAGCTGTCGTTGGCGCTGCAGCAGCCCGATCCGTTGCTGCGCGACGACGATACCCGCGGCAATTTCGCCAGCCCGGGGTTCCGCCGCACGCTGGCCTTCTACGCCAACATGTTCGAGCAGGGCTGGGCGCCGAAGATGTCCGAGACGCAGATCTCCAACGTCTGGGATGAGTTCTTCCGCGGCTTCAACGTGTTCTACATTTCCGGCCCGTGGAACATCCGCGAGTTCAAGAAACTGCAGCCCAAGGAACTGGAAGGGCAATGGGGCACCGCGCCGCTGCCGGGGCCGGATGGCCCGGGTGCCGGTATCGCCGGTGGCACCAGCCTGGTGATCTTCCGCAAGTCACAGCAGAAGGAAGCGTCCTGGAAGCTGATCGAGTTCCTGTCGCGACCGGAAATCCAGGCGCGCTTCCATTCGATCATCGGTGACCTGCCGCCGCGCCGCAGCGCCTGGAATGCGCCATCGCTGGCCAACGATCCGCTGGCGGCCGCGTTCCGTGACCAGCTGGAGCGGGTCAGGCCGACGCCGAAGGTGCTGGAATGGGAGCGCATCGTGCAGGAAATGCGCATCGTCACCGAGAAGGTGGTGCGCGGTGGCCTGGCGCAGGACAAGGCCGTGGAAGAGCTGGACCAGCGCGTGGACAAGGTGCTGGCCAAGCGCCGCTGGATGCATGAACAACAACGCCTGCAGCAGCGCGTGCCGTCGCCGCGATCGAGCAGTGCCGTGGCCGCCGGGAGCGCGCAATGAAACGTACTTCACTTGCCGGCTGGATTTTTGCCGGTCCCTCGTTGATCGTGCTGGGTGTTTTCTTCGGCCTGCCGGTGGCTTCGGCGCTGGCGCTGAGCGTGACCGACTTCGACCTGTATGCCCTGGCTGACAGCAGCAACCTGCGCTTCGTCGGCCTCGGCAACTACATCGATCTGCTGCAGACGCCGATGTTCTGGAAGTCGCTGTGGAACACCACCTACTTCGTGCTGATCGGCGTGCCCTTGTCGATCGGCGTATCGCTGGGCGCGGCGATGCTGCTGAATGCGCCGGCCGCGCGCTTCAAGGCGCTGTTCCGCACCGCGCTGTTCGCGCCGGTGGTGACCACGCTGGTGGCGGTGGCGGTGATCTGGCGCTATCTGTTCCATACCAGCTACGGCCTGGTGAACTACGGCCTGGGCCACCTGGGTATCAGCCCGATCGACTGGCTGGGTGATCCCAACTGGGCGATGCCGACCATCATGCTGTTCGCGGTCTGGAAGAACTTCGGCTACAACATGGTGATCTTCCTGGCGGGCCTGCAGGCGATCCCGCATGACCTGTACGAGGCCGCACGCATCGACGGTGCCTCGCGCTGGAAGCAGTTCCTGCACATCACCCTGCCGATGCTCGGCCCGGTGCTGCTGGTGGTCGGCGTGATTACCGTGTCCGGCTACTTCCAGCTGTTCGCCGAGCCGTACGTGATGACCCGCGGCGACCCGCTGCAGAGCACCGTCAGCGTGCTGTATTTCATGTTCGAGGAAGGCTTCAAGTGGTGGAACCTGGGACGCGCCTCCGCAGTGGCGTTCCTGCTGTTCCTGATCATCCTGGCGGTGACCACCGTGATGCTGCGTTTCGGCCGCAAGAGGCAGTTGGTATGAGTCGTGAAATCGGCCAGTCGCGCTGGTACCCGTGGATGATCAATGGTGCGTTGCTGGTATTGGCCCTGCTAAGCCTGGCGCCGCTGCTGTGGATGCTCTCGGTCTCGTTCATGCCGCAGGGCGAGGCGACCCACTTCCCGCCACCGCTGCTGCCGTCCAGCATCACCACGCGCAACTACCATGAGCTGTTCGCGCGCACCGGCATGGGCGGCAACTTCGCCAACAGCCTGCTGGTGTCGGTTGGCATCACCCTGGGTTCGCTGCTGCTCAACACGATGGCCGGCTACGCCTTCGCCAAGCTCAACTTCGTCGGCCGCGAGCGCCTGTTCCAGGTGCTGATGGCGGCGCTGGTGATTCCGGCGCAGGTGGCGATGCTGCCGCTGTTCCTGCTGATGAAGCAGTTGGGCCTGGTCAACAGCTTCGGCGGCGTGATCGTGCCGGCGCTGGCCAGCGTGTTCGGCATCTTCCTGGTGCGCCAGTATGCGCGGTCGATCCCGGACGAACTGCTGGAGGCGGCGCGCATCGACGGGGCAGGGGAGCTGCGGATCTTCTTCCAGATCGTGCTGCCGATGCTCAAGCCGGTGCTGGTGACCCTGGCGATCTTCACCTTCATGGGTGCATGGAACGATTTCATGTGGCCGTTGATCGTGTTGACCGACCAGGAGCACTACACTTTGCCGGTGGCGCTGGCCACCCTCTCGCGCGAGCACATCATGGACGTGGAAATGATGATGGCCGGCGCGGTGGTCACCGTGGTTCCGGTGCTGGCACTGTTCCTGGTGCTGCAGCGGTACTACATCCAAGGTCTGTTGTTGGGGAGCGTCAAAGGATGAAGCGAGCGATCGCCGTTGGACTGGGCCTGTTGTGGACCTCCCTGGCGATCGCCGCACCTCCGGCGCTGCCGGCACCGAAGGTGCTGGACGATTTCGACGACATCGGCGCCTGGAAGCTGGTGTTGTCCGACCAGGTCAGCGGATCGCTGCGACCGGTCAGTGGCGCCGGCGGCGGTCGTGCACTGTGCCTGGACTACGATTTCCACGATGTCTCCGGCTACGTCGGCATCCGCCGCGCGCTCAACATCGAATACCCGGTCAATTACCGCTTCGGTTTCCAGATGCGCGGTGATTCACCGGGCAACGACCTGCAGTTCAAGCTGATCGATGCCAGCGGCGACAACGTCTGGTGGGTCAACCGGCCCGGCTACAGCTTCCCCAGGGCGTGGACGCCGGTCGAGTACCGCCGCCGCCAGATCGACAAGGCGTGGGGGCCTTCGCCCGAAAAGGAGATGGCACGCAGCGCCGCGGTCGAGTTCACGATCTACAGCAAGGTCGGCGGCCGCGGAACCGTGTGCTTCGACAAGCTGACCCTGCAGGGCCTGCCAGCCCAGGATGACTCGGCGCTGGTGCCGTCGGTGATCGCCGATACCGCCACCGCGCTGCAGGACCGCATGATCGACGGCAAGAGCGATACGTTCTGGATCAGCGGTGGCGTCAAGCAGCAGACCATCAGCCTGGACCTGCACAAGAGCCGCGAGATCGGCGGTGCGGTGATCGACTGGCTGCCGAACCTGGAGGCGCGCCGCTACACTGTGCGCACCTCCGAGGATGGTCGCGACTGGCGCACCGTGCGTGAAGTCACCAGTGGTGCCGGTGGCCGTGACTGGCTGGCGTTGCCGGATACCGATGCACGCTACGTGCGCTTCGATCTGCAGGATGGTCCGAACTGGCGCTACGGCATCCGTGACATCGCGCTCAAGCCGCTGGCCTTCGCGGCCACGCCGAACGCATTCCTGTCCTCGGTGGCGGCCGATCTGCCGCGCGGGTCGTTGCCGCGTGCCTATGTGGGCGAACAGCCGTACTGGACCCTGCTCGGCCTCGATGGCGGCCAGGAACAGGCGCTGATCAGCGAGGATGGCGCGCTGGAGCCGGCCAAGGGCAGCTTCAGCATCGAGCCGTTCATCCGCCTCGACGGCAAGCTGCTGGACTGGTCGAAGGTGGCCATCACCCAGTCGCTGCAGGATCACTACCTGCCGATCGCCAACGTTGACTGGGTGCATGAGAAGGTCGGCCTGGCGGTGACCGGCTTCGTGCAGGGCACGCCGGAGCGCGCGCAGCTGATCGGCCGCTATCGGCTGAGCAATCCGGACAAGGTCGCACACGAATACACCCTGGCGCTGGCGATCCGTCCGTGGCAGGTCAATCCGCCGACCCAGTTCCTCAACACCGTCGGTGGCTTCAGCCGCATCGATGCACTGGATGTGGGCGATCAGCTGGTGCGGGTCAACGGCGAGCCGCGCATCTACCCGCTGCAGGTGCCGGACGCGCGCTTTGCCAGCACGTTCGATGGCAAGCTCGATGCGATGCATCTGGCGGACGGAAAGTACCCGGCCACCACTTCAGTGAAGGACAGCACCGGCATGGCGTCGGGCGCGTTGATCTATACGATCAAGCTCGAGCCCGGGCAGAGCCGCGAGGTGGCGGTGGTGCTGCCGCAGACCGGTGGCTGGGCGCCGAAGGCGCTGGACGTGGCCAAGGCGCAGGCGCAGGTGGCCGGGCAGTGGCGGCAGAAGCTGGGCGTGGTCTCGCTGCAGGTGCCGGCGGCGGGCCAAGCACTGGTGGATACCCTGCGCACGGCAGTCGCGCACATGCTGATCTCACGGGTCGGTCCGCGCCTGCAGCCGGGCACGCGTTCGTACGCACGCAGCTGGATCCGCGATGGCGCGATGATTTCAGAAGGCCTGCTGCGCATGGGCCGCAGCGACGCCGTGCGTGACTACATCAACTGGTATGCCCCCTACCAGTTCGAGAACGGCAAGGTGCCGTGCTGCGTCGATGCGCGCGGCAGCGACCCGGTGCCGGAGAACGACAGCCATGGCGAGCTGATCTACAGCATCGCCGAGTATGGGCGCTATACCGGCGACAGCACCTTCACCGAGCTGATGTGGCCGCACGTGCAGGGTGCCTACAGCTACATGGAGCAGTTGCGTGCCAGCGAACGCACCGAGGAGAACCGCGCGCGCAACCCGGCCTTCTACGGCATGATGCCGGCCTCGATCAGCCATGAAGGCTATTCGGCCAAGCCGATGCACTCGTACTGGGACAACTTCTGGGCGCTGCGTGGCTATAAGGACGCGGCGCTGCTGGCGACCCAGCTGGGCAAGGTCGAGGCGATGCAGATCGCCGAATCGCGTGACCAGTTCCGTGATGACCTGCAGGCCTCGCTGCTGTCGGCGATGCAGCAGCACAACATCGACTACCTGCCGGGCTCGGCCGAGCTGGGCGACTTCGATGCGACTTCGACCACCATTGCGCTGGCCCCGGGGGGCGAGCAGGACCGCCTGCCGCAGCAGGCGTTGGAGGCAACCTTCGAGCGCTACTGGAAGGAATTCGTGGCGCGTCGCGATGGCAAGCGCGAGTGGAAGGACTACACGCCCTACGAATGGCGCAACGTGGCTGCGTTCGTGCGCCTGGGCTGGCGCGACCGCGCCTGGCAGGCGACCGAGTTCTTCTTCAAGGACCGCGCACCGCAGGCCTGGAACCAGTGGGCCGAGGTGGTTTCGCGTACGCCGCGGAAGCCGTTCTTTGTTGGCGACCTGCCACACGCCTGGGTGGCTTCGGACTTCGTGCGCTCGGCGCTGGACATGTTTGCCTACAACCGCGACATGGACGATGCGCTGGTGCTGGCCGCCGGTGTGCCGTCGTCATGGCTGCAGGGCGAGGGCATCGCCGTGCAGGGCCTGCGTACGCCGCAGGGCCAGCTGAACTACCGGCTGCAGCGCAGCGACAAGCAGCTGGTGCTGGAGGTGCAGCCGGGCCTGGTGCCGCCGGTCGGTGGCGTGGTGCTGCCATGGCCGTACGCGGGTGATCCGGGCGAGGCGACGGTCAATGGCGAAGCCGCCGAGTGGATCAACAAGGAACTGCACGTGCACCAGCTGCCGGCGCGGGTCGAGATCGAAGTGCCGAGCGCGGTGCGCCGCGCGGAACGCAAGGGGCAGTAACGATGAAGCAACAGGGGGCGAGGGCGCGCATGACGGTGCGCGCCCTGGGACTGGCGATTGCCCTGGCATTGCCGGTCGGGGTGATGGCGGTGGCGCCTGCGGCCACCGCTGCGCCGGCTGAGGTGGCCAGTGCGCCAGGCATGAGCATGGTCACCTTCAACCTGCATCATGACCGCGAGGACTGGCCGAGCCGCCGCCGCACCATCCTGGCCGAACTCAAGCGCCTGCAGCCCGATGCCATCGCGCTGCAGGAGGTGATCCAGCGCCGCAACGTGCGCAACCAGGCGCAATGGCTGGCCAGCCAACTCGGCTACAGGTATGTGTTCGTGTCCACCGATCCAGTCGGGGCACCCAAGCGCTACGGCAACGCGCTGCTGAGCCGCCGCCCGATCCTTGCCCAGGGCGATCATCTGCTGCAGCCATTGAATGATTACCGCACGGTCGCTCACCTGCGCATCGACGTCGACGGCACGCCGGTGAACGTCTACGCCACGCATCTGAACGAGCGCAACGACGAGAGTGGGCAGCGCATCCGTCGCAGCCAGGTCGAGGACCTGCTGCGCTTCATCACTGCAACGTCCGCCGGTGCGCCGGTGGTGATCGCCGGCGATTTCAATGCGCTGGTGGATGCCGGTGACCTGAGCGAGCTGCGCAGCCACTACGGCGACAGCTACGGCAGCGTGCACGTCAATACCGACCTGGCCGGGGTCAGTACGCTCAATCGTCACTACTACCAGGCGCCCTCGCGGATCGACCACATCTTCTTCCAGCAGGACGAGATGGTCGCGCGCGAGGCGAAACTCCTGTTTGACCAGCCCGACGACAGCGGTCGCTGGGCTTCCGATCACTACGGCGTGTGGACCCGGTTGCAGTTCGCACCGAAACCCTGACGGAGCACGCTCCGGTAGCTGCCAACCTTGGTTGGCACGGGCGTGTCCGCGTTCGCTCCAACAACGGCGCCAACCAAGGTTGGCCTCTACCAGAGCGCTGCACGCGTCCGAGGCACAAACAGAAACGGCGGGGATCATTGATCCCCGCCGTTTCGTTTTCACGCAATCAACGTGCGATCAGTTCGCCGGCGGCGTGCGCTTGGCGGTCTCTTCGTCTTCTTCATCGGCCTTGGCTTCCGCAGCCTGGGCTGCAGCGTCGGCATGGCCATCGGCGACCGGATCGATCGACGGCGTCACCACGGCTTCGGCCACCGGGGCAGCGGCTTCGATCGGCGCGGCTTCGACCGCCACCGGAGCGACCGGCTGTTCGACGATCGGCGCAGTCTCGACGACCGGCGTGGCTTCAACGGCCGGGGCGGCCTCCACCACCGGGGCAATCTCACTGGCTACCGGCTTGGTTTCAACCACCGGGGTTGCTTCAACAACCTGCGGCTTCGATTCCACCACCGGTGCCGCCTCGACCACGACCGGCTTCACCTCCACCACCGGAGCGGCTTCAACGACCGGGGCAACCTCAGCCGCCGCCGGCTTTGCGTCCGCTACCGGAGCCGCAACGGCCACCGGCTGGACCGGGGTCGCGGCGTCGATGGCATCGAGCATGCTGGTCTGCACCGGCGAGGACACCGCTTCAGCCTTGGCAGCGGCTTCCACCGGGGCCTGCGTTTCGGCCACGGCCGGCGCGGCGGTTTCGACCACGGCGCTGCTCACCACTGCGACCGGCGCGGCGACAACGGCAGCGGCGGCACGGACCGGCTTCGCGGCGTCGGCGGTCGGCTCGACGTCATCATCGAAGTCGAATTCCGGCTGCGAACGGGCCGGCTGCGCAGCAGCGACCGGCGTGGTGCCGGCGATGTTGTCGACGTTCGGCTCGGCGCCATCGGCGTCATCGCCTTCGTCACCATCGTCCTGGTCATCGCCCAGGGCGTCGCTGCCAGCGGCATTCTCGGCGCCACCGCGACGACGGCGACGGCCACCGCGACGGCCGCGACGACGGCGGGTCGCGCCTTCGCCGGTCTGCTCGCCATTGGCGTCGGTTGCAGCCTCTTCACCGGCAACCGCAACCACCTCGGCTTCGCTGGCGGTGTTGGCAGTCGTGTCGACCGGTGCTGCGGCTTCTGCCGGAGCGGCGGCCACCGGAGCAACCGGCGCGGTCGCTTCCTGCGCGGTCACCGCATTGGCGGCGACCGCCGTGGCGGCCACGGCGGCAGCCGCGGTCACGGCTTCGGCCGGTGCTTCGGCGGCGTTGCGCTGCGGCTTCTCGGCCGGCTTGTCACCGTCCTGTTGCGGGCGCGGCTGCTTCGGCTGCTTCAGCTTCGGCTGCTGCGGGTTCTGGTTCTGGCCTTGCTGCTCGTTGCGCGGCTTGCTCTGCTGCTGCGGCTGCTGCTGGCCATCCTTCTGCTGCGGCTCCTTCTGCTTGCCTTGCTGCGGTTGCTGCTGGGCATTGCCGTTGTTGCCGTTGCGGCCGTCCTTGCTGCGCTGCTCACCGCGGTCCTTGCGGTTGCCGCCGTCCTTCTGCTGCTGCGCGTTGGCGTTGCCACCATTGCCACGGTTGTCGTCGCGGCGATCCTTGCGGTCCTTGTTGCGATCCTTGTTGCGGTCCTTGCGGCCGCCGTCCTGCTGCTGGCGCGCAGCAGGGGCTGCCGGCGCCGGCGCGGGGGCAGGTTCGCCACCGAACACGCGCTTGAGCCAACCGATCACGCCGCCCGCCGGGGCCGGCGCCACCGGCGCTGCAGCGACCGGAGCCGGGGCCACTGCGGCCGGTTCCACTTCCTCACGCACCGGGGCGGGGGAGGTGTGCTTGACCTGGGTCACCGCCGGCGGCGGGATGTTCAGCTGGCCCTTGGTCAGCGCATGCACCGGCAGCTTGCGCGGGGTGCCGCGCTGGTAGCTGGGCTTGCTGCTCTCTTCACCCAGCTCGTTCTCACGCAGGCGGGTGACGGTGTAATGCGGGGTGTGCAACTGCTCGTCGGCGACGATCACGATCGGCGCCTCGTGGCGCTGCTCGATCTCGCGCAGGGCGCTGCGCTTTTCGTTCAACAGGTAGTTGGCGATCTCCACCGGGGCCTGCACCAGCACCTGCCCGGTGTTCTCCTTCATCGCATGCTCTTCGGCGACGCGGATGATCGACAGCGACAGCGACTCGACGCTGCGCATGCGGCCGTGGCCGTCGCAACGCGGGCAGACGATCTGGCTGGATTCACCCAGGCTCGGGCGCAGGCGCTGGCGGCTCATTTCCAGCAGGCCGAAGCGCGAGATGCGGCCGACCTGCACGCGGGCACGGTCGTACTTCAGCGCGTTGGCGAGGCGGTTCTCGACCTCGCGCTGGTGCTTGTTGGAGGCCATGTCGATGAAGTCGATCACCACCAGGCCGCCGAGGTCGCGCAGGCGCAGCTGGCGGGCCACTTCCTCGGCTGCTTCCAGGTTGGTCTGGAACGCGGTGTCCTCGATGTCGCTGCCCTTGGTGGCGCGCGAGGAGTTCACGTCGACCGCGGTCAGTGCTTCGGTCTGGTCGACCACGATCGAGCCGCCCGACGGCAGGCGCACGTTGCGCTCGTAGGCACCTTCGATCTGCGATTCGATCTGGAAGCGGTTGAACAGCGGGATGTCGTCCTTGTAGTGCTTGAGCTTGCGCAGGGTCTGCGGCATCACCTGCTGCATGAACTCGCGGGCGTGCTCGTACATCTCCTCGGTGTCCACCAGGATCTCGCCGATGTCGGCGCGCAGGTAGTCACGCAGGGCGCGCACGATCAGGCGCGATTCCTGGTAGATCAGGAACGGGGCCGGCTTGCTCAGTGCGGCTTCGGCGATGGCGCGCCAGACGTTGAGCAGGTAGTCCAGATCCCACTGCAGCTCTTCCGCATCGCGGCCGACGCCGGCGGTACGGATGATCACGCCCATGTCGTCGGGGATGTTCAGCTTGTCCAGGGCGTCCTTCAGGGCGGCCCGGTCTTCGCCCTCGATGCGACGGGACACGCCGCCGGCACTGGGCGAGTTCGGCATCAGCACCATGTAGCGGCCGGCCAGCGAGATGAACGTGGTCAGGGCGGCGCCCTTGTTGCCACGCTCTTCCTTGTCCACCTGGACGACGATCTCCTGGCCTTCCTTCAGCAGCTCGCGGATGCCGGCCTTGTTGTGGTCGACACCGGCCTGGAAGTAGTCGCGGGAGATTTCCTTCAGCGGCAGGAAGCCATGGCGGCCACCGCCGTACTCGACGAAGGCTGCTTCCAGCGAGGGCTCGATGCGGAAGATCCGGCCCTTGTAGATGTTGGACTTCTTCTGTTCCTTCGACGGCTGTTCGATGTCGATGTCATACAACGACTGGCCATCCACGATGGCAACACGCAGCTCTTCAGCCTGCGTGGCGTTGATCAGCATTCGCTTCATTGTTGCGTTCCTCGCAAGCGGCTACCGCGCGGAACGCCATGGGGTTTCGCCTCTGGACACGGTTCGCCGCCCATTCGCGCAAGCGCGGGGAGGGCGGCTTGGGTTTCCAGCGCTACGACACCACGGCAGGCCGCGGGAGCGCTTCACTCTTATGGGTTTTGGGGTGTTACAGGCCGCAGGCAGCTGTCAGCCAGGCTGGAGCGCCACGCGGGACATGTTCAGCACGGTTGCGTGTCAGGCATCCGGCGATGGCCGGGAAGGCCGGTGAGCCGCTAACATGGCCGCCCCGCGGGCGGTGGTCGCGCACTGTGCCGGATTCGTCGGAAGCTGGGCTTCTGGCCCTGAGTAACTTCCAACGAAATCAATCCCTTATCTCGCCCCCCGAGTGTAACAGAATAAACAGCCTGATGACCGCCCAAGACCCCACCAAACCCGCTGGCGACAAGCCTTCCGTGCGCATGATCACCGTTCCCGCCGACCGCGCAGGCCAGCGATTGGACAACTTCCTGCTCGGCCAGCTGAAGGGTGCCCCGCGCAGCCTGGTCTACAAGCTGGTGCGCAGCGGCCAGGTGCGGGTAAACGGCGGCCGCGCCAAGGCCGAACGGAAGCTGGAGGCCGGTGACGAAGTGCGTGTGCCGCCGGTTCGTCTCGCTGAGGAAGGAGACAAGGCCGGTCCGCCGGAGGCGTTCATGCGCCGCCTGGAGCAGGCCATCGTCTTCGAGGATGCCCGTCTGTTGGCCCTGAACAAGCCGACCGGCGTGGCCAGCCACGGCGGCAGCGGCATCAGTTTCGGTGCCATCGAGACCCTGCGCGCCCTGCGCCCAGGCCAGACCCTCGAGCTGGTCCACCGGTTGGATCGCGACACCTCGGGCCTGCTGATCGTGGCCAAGAAGCGCTCCGCGCTGAGCGAACTGCAGGCGCTGCTGCGTGAAGATCACGGCGCCGGCATCCGCAAGCGCTACCTGACCCTGCTGGCCGGGCGCATGCCCGACGGCGTGATGACGGTCGATGCGCCGCTGCACGTGGGTCTGCGCCAGGGCGGCGAGCGCCATGTGCAGGTCAATGCGATCGGCAAGGAATCAATCAGCCACTTCCGTGTGCTGGAGCGTCGCGGTGGTCATTCCTACTGCGAAGTCCGCATCGAGACCGGCCGTACCCACCAGATCCGCGTGCATGCCCAGCATCTGGGGCATCCGGTGGCCGGTGACGACAAGTACGGCGATCCTGCGGTCAACAAGCGGCTTCGTGAGCAGATCGGGCTGAAGCGCCTGTTCCTGCACGCGGCCTCGCTGGAGTTCGCGCTGGACGACGGCAAGAGCCCGTACGTGCTGAACGCGCCGCTGGCCGATGAGCTGGTCGAGGCGCTGGACCGGCTGCGCTGAAGCTGGCGCCGGGCCGTGCCCGGCGCTCCCGTTGTAGAGTCGAGCCATGCTCGACTGGCTTTTCGCGCGCCCCGGCCGAAGAACAGTCGAGCATGGCTCGACTCTACAGGGCGGGTCGCAAACCCCTCACCACTTGAACAGCACCAGGCTGATCGCCAGCGTGCCCATGCCTGCCACCAGCCCGTACACCGTTTCGTGGCCCTTGGCATAGCGCTTGGCCGCCGGCAGCAGTTCATCCAGCGCCAGGAACACCATCACGCCGGCGATCAGCCCGAACACCCAGCCGAAGGTGGCGTGCGACAGTGATCCGGACAGCAGCCAGTAGCCCAGCGCCGCACCCACCGGTTCGGCCAGGCCGGACAGCAGGCTGGCACTGAACGCGTAGAACTTGTTCTGGGTGGCGAAGTACACCGGCACCGCAATGGCGATGCCCTCGGGAATGTTGTGGATGGCGATGGCGAAGGCCAGCGGCATGCCGACCGACGGACTCTCCAGCGTGGCAAAGAAGGTTGCCAACCCTTCCGGGAAATTGTGCGCGGTGATCGCGATCGAGGTCAGCAGGGCAACCCGCTTCAGGTACTCGCGGCTGTTCTCGCGGAACGCCGGGTCCTGCTTGTCCAGGCTGTCATGCGGGTTGGGGATGAAGTGGTCGATCAGCACGATCACGATCACGCCCAGCAGGAAGGCCAGGGTGCCGTAGGTGAAGCCGGTGCGCTCGCCATAGGCCAGGGCGAACGACGCAATGGACTTGTTGAGGATCTCCGACAGCGACACATAGACCATCGCGCCGCCGGCGAAGGCCAGGCCGAAGGCCAGCAGGCGCGGATTGGGCCGGCGCGAGAACAGCACCAGCAGGCTGCCGATCGCGGTGGCGAGGCCGGCCGCGAGGGTGACCGCCAGCGCGATCCAGATGTTTTCGGGGGGAATCTGCAGCATCTACCGACGCGGTCCTGGTCAACAGACAACCGCCCCGGGCAGTGCCGGGGCGGCGAGGGCGAGGCGGGCGTCGGCTGGCCTCGTCGGGGTGTGCGCGATCAGCCGCCGCGGCGCAGGCGTTCTTCGATGGCGAAGCACTGGTCGGGCTTCGGCTGCGGCGGGTTGAAGCTGACCGGCACCTGGATGGTGGCCGGCACCGGTTGGCCGTTGCGGGTGGCGGCATTGAACTGCCAGCCCTGCACGGCGGTCCTGGCCAGCTCGTCCAGCTGCGGGTTGCCGGCGCCGGTCAGCAGAGCCACTTCGCTCGGCTTGCCGTCGGTGCCGATGGTCACCTTGAAGGTGCTGGTGCCACCCACGCCCATGCAGGCCAGCTCAAGCGGGTACTGCGGCGGCGGCGTCTTCACCGCGGCCACTTCGGTCGGCGGCGGCGGGGGCGGTGCCGGCGGTTCGGACGCGCCACAGCCGGCCAGGCCGGTCGCAGCGATCAGGGACAGGCTCAGCAAACGTACGTTCATGGCAGTTGCTCCGTCAGGGCCGAAGTCTTTGCCGCGCAGATGAAGTCGTTCTCGCTCAGGCCACCCACGTCGTGGGTGGAAAAGCGCACGACCGCGCGGTCATAGTGCACGCCAAGGTCCGGATGGTGGTCCTCGCGGTGTGCGATCCAGGCCAGCGCGTTCACGAAGGCCATGGTGGCGTAGTAATCCTTGAAGCGGAAGGTGCGCAGCAGGGCCTGGCCACCCTCGCTCAGCTCCCAGCCGGGAATCTGCGGCAGCAGTTCGGCCAGGCGGGCTTCGCCGAGCTTGTGGTCGCTGCCTTTGCGCGGCACGCAACGGGCCTGGGCCAGTGGAATCAGGTCGGCCATGGGAATCTCCACCTCGTGTTGACTGAACAATGCGCCGGACGGTGTATAAACCGAATGAGCGGCTGACGCTTACTTGGCTAGAATAGCCTGATGATCCAGATCTCCGACACTGCCCAGACCCATTTCCGCAAGCTGATCGAACGCGAGGGCGTGCCCGGCATGGGCGTGCGCCTGAGCGCGGTCGAACCTGGCACGCCGCGCGCCGATGCCCGGCTGGAGTTCGCCGAACCGACCGACCTGCTCGGTGACGAGTGGGCGGTGGACTGCGATGGCTTCACCCTCTACGTCGATGCGAGCAGCGTCGGCTGGCTCGATGGCGCCGAGATCGACATCGTCGCTGGCACCGCCGGTACCCAGCAGCTGACCATCAAGGCACCGCGCATCAAGGGCGAGGCCCCCGGCGATGCCGCGTCGCTGGTCGAGCGCGTGCACTGGGTGGTGGAGAACGAAGTCAATCCGCAGCTGGCCTCGCATGGCGGCAAGGTGGCCGTGCAGGAGGTTTCGGCCGACGGCGTGGTGCTGCTGCGCTTCGGCGGTGGCTGCCAGGGCTGTGGCATGGCCGACGTGACGCTCAAGCAGGGTATCGAGAAGACCCTGATGGGCCGCGTGCCAGGCGTGACCGCCGTGCGCGACGCGACCGACCACGACAGCGGCCACGCGCCTTACATCCCGCGCGGCAACGTCGCCTGACTGCTGACGCGTGCCTCTGACCCGGGCCGAGCAACTCATCGAACTGCTGCTGGCCCGCCAGCAGCCCCGCGCCGTCCTCGAGAAGACCACGCGCCTGCCCTATGGCTGGGCGCTGTGGCTGCGCTCGCTGGGCCCGCTGCCGCGGCCGTTCCACGCCCGCGAAGTGATTGCGGTATTGCTGCCACGCCCGCTGCCAGGACCGCCGGGCCAATCGCCTCGCCTGTCGCCCTGGCAGGCGCTGCGCCGGTTGTTCTGGCAGGACTGGGATGCTGCGCCGCGCGATCAGCGCTGGATGCGCTGGACCTCGGCGTTGGCCAGCGCGCTGCTGCACCTGCTGTTCTTCATGCTGCTGCTGTGGGTTGCGGTGATCCGCACCACGGCACCGGAAGCAGAGGGCGCCGAAGGCGAGCGTGTGCAGGTGGAATTCGTCGGTCGCGCCACCCAGGAAGGTGGGGGCGATCAGCCGGGTGCCGAGGCGGCTGCGGCGGCACCGGCCGGCCAGGTTGCCGCCGGCCGGGAAGCGGGGGCTGCGACTGCACCTGAGCCGCGTCCTGCGGCCGCGTCGGCGCCTGCGCCCGCACCGACTCCAGCACCGGCAGCCAGCGTGCCGTCGCCGCCGGCCGAAGTCGAGCCGGCCCCGCTTGCGGCCCCGCCACCGTCGCCGGTGCAGGCCACCGAAGTGGCGCAGGCCAGCACGGATTTCGTGGTGCCGCCGGTCAGCGTGCCGCGCACCGAGGTCAGCATCGTGCCGCGTGACACCACACCCACGGTGCGCGAGCGCAGCGTGCAGCCGGTGCAGGCGCCGCCAACCCCAACCGCGATGCGTGCGCCGCAGATCGCGGTGCGGACGCCGCAGCTGCGTGACATCCCGGTGCAGGAGCGCGAAGTCAGTACGGTCGATGCACCGGCGGTGTCGCAGCCGCTGCGCACGGCCGATGTGCAGGTGCGCGTGCCGCAGCGGGACGTACAGGTGCGCGAGCGTGAAGTGCAGGCGGTGGTTGATCCGCAGGTGCGGATGGCGACCGTCGCCGGTCGTGAACCGGCAGTGCGTGCGCCGGCGGGTCGTGACGTACAGGTGCGCGAGCGCGAAGTAGCCTCGGCACCGGTGGCAGCCCCTTCGTCTTCCAGTGGCAATGCACCCGCGTCAACGCCCGCGCCGGCGGCCAATGGCAGCGCGACGCAGGCGAGCAGCAGCGCCGCGCGGCCTGCTGCATCCAGCACGACCCCGGCCCAGGCTGGAGCGCGCCCGGCCCCCGATCCGGGCAACTGGGCCACGCCCGCCAAGGGCGATGACTGGGGTGCATCGAGCCGCAGCCATGACGGCGCCGCCACTGGCGCCCGCCAGGCCAGTACCAGCGGCAAGGGCAGTGGCCTGTTCAATGCCGATGGCAGCGTCCGCGTGCCGGGCCAGGAAGGCGAGGGTCGTGCCGAGCGCGGTGCGCCCGGTGGCGCCAACGATGGCTGGAGCAAGGAACGCATCGCGCAATCGGGCACCTGGTTGAAGCGACCGCCGTACGACTACACGCCCACGTCGTTCGACAAGTACTGGGTGCCGCAGGAATCGCTGCTGGCTGAGTGGGTGCGCAAGGGCGTCAAGGCGATGGAGATTCCATTGCCGGGTACCAGCACGAAGATCTCCTGCGTGATCTCGATCCTGCAGGCCGGTGGTGGCTGCGGCCTGACCAACCCCAACATGCAGGACCAGCCGGCGGTGGCACGACCGCCGCCGGACATCCCATTCAAGAAAGAGCTGCAGGAAGATAACGGGAGCCGCTAGGAAGGGCGCGCGGGCCCCACACGCTGGCCGGCTCGCGCGTTGGTAGGTGCCAACCTTGGTTGGCACAGAAGCGCCGACCAAGGTCGGCCTCTACCAAAGCATCAGCGCATGCCGACCAAGGTCGGCATCCACCAGGGCAGTAACCTCACGCGCTCTGCGACAGGAACACCCAGAACCGCACGTCACGGCCGACCTGCTGGCCGGCTCGCGCTTTGGTAGGTGCCAACCTTGGTTGGCACAGAAGCGCCGACCAAGGTCGGCATCTACCGGATGCACGCATGCCGACCAAGGTCGGCATCCACCAGGGCAGTGACCTCACGCGCTCTGCGACAGGAACACCCAGAACGGCACGTCGCGGCCAACCCAGTCGCGGCTGGCTTCGTCCATCACGTCCAGCAACGTGTCAAAGTCCTTCTGCGTGGAGGCGCGCAACGTGTCCACGTCGGCCAGGAACAGCGCGTAGCCGTTGGCCGGCAGCCACTGCAGGTCGCGCAGGTTGTCCGACAGGGCATCCCAGTTGCCGCCGAAGCCTGCCGGAAAATCCATCTGCGCGGCCAGCCGGGCCAGCAGGGTGCGCTTGTCGGCCACGCCTTCCAGGTCGATGTGGATCACCTTCAGTCCGGCATCGCGCATCGCCGCGGCCAGTGCGCTGATGTCGTCGCTGTCGATGGCGTAGACGCCAGCGTTGTTGATGTCATGCAGGCCGAGGCCGAAATCATCGTGGCTCATTGCTGCGCTCCCTGGGCTGGCACGGTGAAGCTGCGGAACGATGCGTAGTGGTCGTCGGTGTAGTACCACGCCTCCGGCGGATCGCCACCGGTGACGATGCGGCGCGTGCCGCGGGTACGCGCACCGGGGGTATCGACGGTGTACTCGCGGTAGTAGCCGCGCGGGCGCTGCGGCAGCTGCTGTTCGCGGTTGCCGAAGGTGCTGCCGTCCTGGCGATGCGGGAACGGGCCACCACGCTGGATCAGGGCGATGGTCTGGCGTGCTTCAGCCGGCAGGAACGCGGGCAGGCCGTTGTCCTTGCCGGGCGTGGCCGTGGCAGGCGCCCGTGCCGTAGGCGCTCCCTGCAGGTCCGGCGCGAACTGCGGCGCCGGTGGCCGCTGCAGGAAATGGTTGGCGACCAGGCCGAGCAGCAGCAGGGCGATGGCGGTGATCAGCAGCCGGGGGTTGCGCATGGGCAGGGGCGGGCGAGGGTGGTGCACGCACTGTAGCGCCTGCGCGCTGCACGGTGCATGAGGAGATCGCCGCGTCACTGATGCGTAACAATTGCCGTCGTGCTCACTGGCAGGACGCAATTTCCTTTACATCCCCCTTGGTAATCTGGCGGTCTGTCCCCATCATTCACCGCGCACCGCCCGACATCGTCGGGTGCCCTCGCAATCAGGAGATGCATCATGGCCTACACCCTGCCCAAGCTGTCCTACGCCTACGACGCGCTGGAACCGCATATCGATGCGGCGACGATGGAAATCCATCACACCAAGCATCACCAGACCTACATCAACAACGTCAACGCGGCGCTGGAAGGCACCGAGTACGCTGACCTGCCGGTCGAAGAGCTGGTGAAGAAGCTCAAGTCGCTGCCGGAGAACCTGCAGGGCCCGGTGCGCAACAACGGTGGTGGCCATGCCAACCACTCGCTGTTCTGGACCGTGATGGCCCCGAACGCCGGCGGCAACCCGGTGGGCGACGTGGCCAAGGCCATCGACAAGGACCTGGGCGGCTTCGACAAGTTCAAGGATGCCTTCACCAAGGCGGCGCTGACCCGTTTCGGCAGCGGCTGGGCGTGGCTGAGCGTGACCCCGGACAAGAAGGTCGTGGTCGAGAGCACCGGCAACCAGGACAGCCCGCTGATGGAAGGCAACACCCCCATCCTCGGCCTGGACGTGTGGGAACACGCGTACTACCTGAAGTACCAGAACCGCCGCCCGGAATACATCGGCGCGTTCTTCAACGTCATCGACTGGAACGAAGTCGAGCGCCGTTACCAGGAAGCGATCGCCTGATCGCGGTAACAGGATGAACAGAAAAGGCCGGGGGAGACCCCGGCC
>NZ_JAOCFV010000022.1:0-70355 GCF_029842145.1 Stenotrophomonas sp. GD03794 | reverse complement strand
TCAGTGACTCCCAGGTCGGTGGCACCGGCCACGCCGCCGCCTGGTTGCCATCCAGCACCCTTCGCAGGTCGCGCGGATCAATCTGCGGTGCCAGCACGTGCACCAGCTCCAGCGCGTAATCACGCAGCACGCGGTCGCGCGGCAGCACCGCCCACGCGATGCATTCGCTGATCGGGTCCGGCGCCGGCCACGATCTCAGGTCTTCGTCGTTGGAACTGACCGCCATCTCCGCCAGCAGGCCCACGCCCAGCCCGGTACGCACATAGGTCTTGATCAGGTCCGCATCAAGCGCGGTCAGCGCCAGGTCCGGCACCAGGCCGTTCGCAGCGAAGGCGCGCTGCAACGAGGAATTCGGCCGGGTCGAGGATTCGTAGCTGATCAGCGGTTGCCGGGCCAACGCGGCCAGGTCCGGTGCGCGGCCCGCGCGGTCCAGCGGGTGGCCCTTCGGTACCACCACCAGACGTCGCCAGCGGAACAGCGGCACCGCGATGCCATCGGTGGGCTCACCGCCGGCGGTGCTGATGATGGCGATATCGGCATCACCCTGGTTCAAGCGGTCCAGCGCGTCGGCTTCACCGGCCTGCTGCAGGTGCACGCTCACCTGCGGGTAGGCCTGCTTGATCGCCGCCACGGCCGGCGGCAGCACGAAGCGCGCCTGGGTGTGGGTGGTGGTCAGGATCAGCTGCCCCTGGCTCTCGCGGCGCTGGTTGGCCGCGTAGGTGCGGATGTTGTTGGCCTCGGCCAGCACCGCGCGGGCACGGGCGATGACCTCGGTGCCGGCCGGGGTGACCGACTCCAGGCTGCGGCCCTTGCGCACGAACAACAGGAAACCCAGCTCGTCCTCCAGCTGCTTGAGCTGCTTGGACAGACCGGGCTGGGTGGCGTGCACGCGCGAGGCGGCCAGCGTGATGTTCAGCTCGGCGTCGGCGATGGCAACCAGGTAGCGCAGCTGGGTCAGCGTCATGGGAGGCAGGCGGCGTGGGGCGGAGGTCCACTCTAGGGTCAATTGCCGTCACCAGCTTATAACCAAAGGTTGTTTAAGAAAGGTATCTGGTCATTTCCGGGCGTCATATGCCGGCGCTACGGTCAGCCGGCAGCCGCTGGCCTGAACAGCCAGCCCTCCCCCTTCGCCCGCCGAAGCCCGGCGCGGCCCCGTTTCCGGAGCGCTTCCATGGCCCTGTACGACTCCATCCTCGATACCGTCGGCAACACCCCCATCGTCAGGCTGCAGCGCCTGGCGCCCCCGCAGGTCAGCGTCTACGCCAAGGTCGAGTCGTTCAACCCGGGCGGCTCGGTGAAGGACCGTCTGGCGCTGGCCATCATCCTCGACGCCGAGGCACGCGGCCTGCTCAAGCCGGGCGACACCATCGTCGAAGCCACTTCAGGCAACACTGGCGTGGCACTGGCGATGGTCGCCGCCGCGCGCGGCTACAAGTTCGTGGCCACCATGGTCGAGACCTTCTCGGTGGAGCGCCGCAAGCTGATGCGCGCCTACGGTGCCAAGGTGATCCTGACCCCGGCCGCCGAACGCGGCAGCGGCATGGTGCGCAAGGCAGCCGAACTGGCCGAACAGCACGGCTGGTTCCTGGCCAGCCAGTTCGCCAACCCGGCCAATCCGGCCTATCACCGCAACACCACCGCCGCCGAGATCCTGCGCGACTTCGCCGGCAAGCGGCTGGACTACTTCGTCAGCGGCTGGGGCACGGGCGGCACGCTTACCGGCGTGGGCGAAGTGCTGAAGGTCGCGCGCCCGCAGACCCGCATCATCGCCACCGAACCGGCCGGCGCTGCACTGCTCAAGGGCGATGACTGGAAGCCGCACAAGATCCAGGGCTGGACCCCGGACTTCGTGCCGGACGTGCTCAACCGCGATGTGGTGGACGAACTGGTCTCGGTCGAAGATGACCGCGCCATCACCACCGCGCGTCGCCTGGCTGCCGAGGAAGGCATCTTCGTCGGCATCTCCGCCGGCGCCACCGTCGCCAGTGCGCTTGACGTGGCCGCGCGCGCTGAACCGGGCTCGGTGATCCTGGCGATGCTGCCGGACACCGGTGAACGCTATTTCTCCACACCGCTGTTCGCCGATGTGAATGAAGGGTCCGACGACGAGTGGTTGGCCGGCCTGCCGTGACACCCGGGGTCAGAGCCTTTTCCGTTCGGAAAAGGATCCGACCCCATCCTGCTGGATGCCCGGGGTCGGATCCCTTTTCGGCAGGCAAAGGGCTCTGACCCCCTTCTGCTTCAGCCTGCGTGAAGGCGCCGCCCGCCATCGTGCGTGAAGGCCGTCGGATCGCAGCGCGTGAGACGGTCATGACGCAATATCGATGCCCTGTCCCCTACCGTGGGAACAGCCGGCGCAGATGCTGCGCGGATCACCTCACAGGCAGGAGACGGACGCATGAAGATCGAGGTTTGGCAGGGCGACATCACGACCCTGGCGGTGGATGCGATCGTCAACGCGGCCAATGAAACACTGCTCGGTGGCGGTGGTGTCGACGGCGCGATCCATCGCGCAGCCGGCCCCGCACTGCTGGCCGAGTGCGAGCAGTTGCCGGAGCTGCGTCCGGGCGTGCGTTGCCCGACCGGCGAAGTGCGCGCCACCGGCGCCCATGCGTTGCCAGCGCGCCACGTACTGCACACGGTGGGCCCGGTCTGGCATGACGGCCAGCGCGACGAACCGGCGCTGCTGGCCAACTGTTACTGGAAATCGCTGCAGCTGGCCGAATCACTGGGCGTGCAGTCGATCGCGTTCCCGGCGATCAGCTGCGGCGTGTATGGCTATCCGCTGTACCAGGCCGCGCAGATCGCGGTGACGGAAACGCTGGCCTGGCAGCGCAGCCACGCGCAGCCGATGCGCATCGTGCTGGTGGCATTCAATACGGCCACGGCCAAGGCGTACCAGCAGGCGCTGGCTGCCGCCGGCCAGAACACGGACAGTGAACCGCGCACTTCGATGTTGCCGCCGCTGGGCGATGCAGGCTTCGCTGCAGCGCATTGATCCGCAGCGCTGCAGGCAAGAGAAAAGGCCGGGCATTGCCCGGCCTTCTGCATCACACCGTTGTTTTCATCCACGCATGCGTGGATCACGCTCAACGGCTGGCGGCTTCCACCGCAGCAGCATCATCAGCCACCGCCGCCGCAGCGTCGGCCGCAGCACGTGCAGCCGAGGCCGCAGCACCATCGGCGCTGGCACCCTCCACCTGCACGCGCACTTCCACCAGGCCCGCGCCATTGTTCAGGCCGGACACGTCCACGGTGTAGTGACCGGCCGGCAGCGTCTCTTCCAGGCGCGCGTTGGTGCCGTTGCCACCATCATCGTCGGCCAGCTCGACATCGCCGCCCACCACGCGCAGCACGGTATCGACCTGGCTGGAGATCGCATCCAGGCGTACATCGGCCGGGCGGTCCAGGGACAGCAGGAAGCGGCGGCGGCCATCATTGTCGAGCATGGTGTACACGCTGCCCGACTTCGGCAGGGCGCTGCCATCGCGCTCGACCAGGTTGCCCGGCAGTTCGATGCGGGTGGCCGACAGAGTGAACATGCCACTGACGCCGTCGCCCAGGCCACGCGCGGTCAGGGTGTACTTGCCCGGCTTCAGCGACAGGGTCAGGCGCGAGTTGGTGCTGTCGCCACCATCGTCATTCTCCGCATCAACCCCCTGGCCCGACAGCTTCAGCACCGGATCGAAGACATCCGAGACCAGGCGGATCTCATACAGGCCTGCCTTGTCCACCTGCAGGGTGTAGTCCTGCGAACCGCCGGCCAGCATGTCGACGATCTCGCCACTGCCCGCCAGCGGCTTGCCGTCGTACGGCACCAGCTTCTCGGCGCGCAGGCGGTACGGGCCGTAATCGGTCGAGCCATTGGCGTTGACCGCCACCTGGTAGGTGCCGCCACCGTTGGCACGGAAGGCCAGCGAGACGTCGCCTTCGCGCTCGTAACCGGTGTTGCTGCTGGCCACCAGGCTGCCGTTGCTGAATACCGCGATCGAGCCACTCAGCGATCCGGTCAGCTTCAGCCCAACCAGCTGCTTGTCTTCCAGCTTGATCTGGTAGAGCTGGTGGTGGCTGCCGTCATTGAAGTTGATGCCGCTGCGCGAGGTGATCTCGCCGGACACCGGCTTGTCGAAATCGAGCGACGCGGCCTTGCCTGCCTCTGCACCGCCGCCACCGATGCGGTTGCACCCGCCGGCGACCAGGACCGTGGCTACGGCCAGTGTGATTGCTGCCAAACGCATGTTGTTTCTCCTTGGCCTTCCATGTGGTTCCCGCGTACCGGCCGGGCACGCGGGGGCGGAAAAGATACCCGCAAAAGCAAACGCCGGCGTGATGCCGGCGCTGCCTTGTTCATCCAGCGATGGGACGGATCAACCGTTCCACTTGCCCAGCGCAGCCAGGCCGTTGTCCTTGGCACGCTCGTACACGGTCTTCTGGGCAGCGGCGTAGTTGCCCTTCATGTCCTTGGCCCACAGCTTCAGCGCGGCCTGCTGCATGGCGCGGCCGTAGGAGAAGCTCAGCGGCCACGGCAGGTTGCCCAGCTGGTTCATCGCGTTCAGGTGCTCGGTGGACTGCTCATCGCTCTGGCCACCGGACAGGAACACCACGCCCGGCAGGATCGCCGGCACGGTGCTCTTCAGGCACATCACGGTCGATTCGGCCACTTCCTCGACGTCGGCCTGCTCATCGCAGCCCTTGCCGGAGATGACCATCGAGGCCTTCAGGATGGTGCCTTCCAGCAGCACGTTCTGCTGGTAGAGCGCGTCGAACAGCGAACGCAGGGTGGCTTCGGTGACTTCGTAGCAGGTCTCGATGTCGTGGTCGCCGTCCATGATCACTTCCGGCTCGACCATCGGCACCAGGCCACATTCCTGGCACAGGGCGGCATAGCGGGCCAGCGCGTGGGCGTTGGACTCGATGCAGGTGCCCGACGGAATGCTTTCGCCGATGTTGATCACCGCACGCCACTTGGCGAAGCGCGCACCCAGCTTGTAGTACTCCTGCAGGCGCTCGCGCAGGCCGTCCAGGCCTTCGGTCACCAGCTCGCCCGGGCAGCCGGCCAGCGGGTGCGCACCCTTGTCCACCTTGATGCCCGGAATCATGCCGTGGTCGGCCATGTACTTGGCGAACGGCACGCCGTCCTTGGTCGACTGACGAATGGTTTCGTCAAACAGGATGGCGCCGGAAATGTGCTCGTTGAGCTTCGGCGTGGTCAGCAGCAGCTCGCGGTAGGCGCGACGGTTCTCCTCGGTGTTCTCGATGCCGACGCCAGCGAAACGCTTGGCGATGGTAGCGGTGGATTCGTCGATCGCGATGATGCCCTTGCCCGGGGCAACCATGGCCTGGGCGGTTTCAGCCAGCTGTTCGATGCTCATGTACTTCCTGTGGCGGGTGCGGGAAAAACGTAAGTATAGCCCCGCTGCCCGTTGCCCCGACGTGGAGGCCAGTCTGGAAACGATTCCAATGTCCGCACCGGACAAGGGATGTCCTGCGGCGTGGGGTCAGAACCCCTTCGGGAATCTGACCCCGGGTCGGACCCGCGCCGCGGCTCCGACCCGGGGCCGACTGGGTTTACAGATCGCCCAGGCCGATCGCGCGGCCGTCGTCGCCCACTTCCAGCAGGCGCAGGGTGTTGGTTGCGCCCAGGGTTTCCATGTGCTCGCCGCTGGTAAACACCACGCGGTCACCGGCCTGCAGCAGTTCGGCTTCCACCAGCAGGCGGATGCTGCCGCGTGCGGCTTCGCGCGGGGTCAGGCCACGGCTGTCGAAGTTGATCGGATAGACATCGCGCATCAGCGCCATCTGGCGACGTGCGCCGTCGTGGCGGGTCACCGCGAACACCGGTGCCTTGGCGCGGAAACGCGACAGATAGCGGGCGGTACCACCGGATTCGGTCATGGCCACGATCGCGCGCACACCCACGTGCTGCGACAGGAACATGGTGGCCATGGCGATGGCCTGGTCAGCACGCTCGAGGTTGCGCGGCGAGGCGTTGAAGTCGGTCTCGGTCTGGAACTGGCGCTCGGCCCCCAGGCAGATGCGCGCCATTGCTTCCACAGCCTTGACCGGCCAGGCACCGGCAGCGGTCTCGGCCGACAGCATCACCGCGTCCGTGCCATCGATGACCGAGTTGGCCACGTCCAGCACTTCGGCACGGGTCGGGATCGGGCTTTCGACCATCGACTGCAGCATCTGCGTGGCGGTGATCACCACCTTGTTCTGCGCCAGCGAGGCCTTGATGATCTTCTTCTGCAGGCCCGGCAGTTCGGCATCGCCGATCTCCACGCCGAGGTCGCCACGGGCCACCATCACCACGTCGCTGGCCTCGACGATTTCTTCCAGGTTCTCGATCGCCTCGGTGCGCTCGATCTTCGACACCAGCGCGGCATCGCAGCCGTGCGAGCGGGCGATCTCACGCGCGTCGTTCATGTCCTGCGCGTTGCGGCAGAACGACACGGCGATGAAGTCGACACCGATCTTGGCGACAATGCCGATCAGCTCCTTGTCACGCTCGGTCAGCGCGCCCAGCGACAGGCCGCCGCCCTGCTTGTTCAGGCCCTTGCGGTCGGACAGCACACCGTCGTTGAGCACGGTGTTGATGATGCGTTCGCCCTGCACCTCCACCACCTGCAGCTGCATCAGGCCGTCGTCGAGCAGCAGCACATCGCCCGGACCCACGTCCTGCGGCAGGCCGAGGTAGCTCACGCCCACCTGGGTCGCATCGCCGGGGCCGGCGTTGGTGCTGGCGATCAGGTCGAAGCGGTTGCCCGCCTTCAGCTGCACCTTGCCTTCAGCGAAGCGCTCGATGCGGATCTTCGGGCCCGGCAGGTCAGCCAGGATGCCGACTTCCACGCCGACGCGGGCGGCGGCGGCGCGCACTTCGGCGGCGCGCTTGGCCTGGCCGGAGGGATCGCCGTGGCTGAAGTTCAGGCGCACCACGTTGACGCCGGCGCGGAACAGATCCTCCAGCACGCCCGGCGGATCAGTGGCCGGACCGAGGGTGGCAAGGATCTTGGTGCGACGCTGACGCTCGAACATGGTGAATGGGCCTCTCCCGATAAAGAACGGAAATTAGCACATCCTTCACGCCGCATGTATACGGTTACAGCCTTGCGCTGCCTGACTTCGCGGGTCATGGAACGGACATCGTCCGGACATACGCTGGCGCAGGGAGTTCTGCAGAGCCGAGCATGGGCTCGGCTCTGCAGGGGACTAGGCCAGCAGCGTTTCCAACTGCGACGGCGCGTGCGCCAGCTGCCCGGCACCGGCTTCGATGAGCTCGGCCTCACCGCCAAAGCCCCACAGCACACCGACACTGCGCAGGCCGTGGTGGCGTGCGCCTTCGATGTCCATGCGGCGATCGCCGATCATCCAGCACTGCGCCGGCTGCACTTGAAGGCGGCGCAATGCCTCGCCCACCAGTTCCGGCTTGTGGCTGCGCGAGCCGTCCAGGGTCGAACCGACGATTTCCTCGAACAGTCCGCCGAACGGCAGGTGGGCCAGGATGCGGCGCGCATGCGGCTCGTTCTTGGCGGTGACCACCGCCAGGCGGTGGCCACGCCCATGCAGCGTGCGCAGGGTGTCTTCCACCTGCGGGTACACCGTGTGCTCGCGCCAGCCCTCGGCGTCGAAGCGTTCACGGTAGTAGCCCACCGCCTGTTCCACCCGCGCCGGTTCAATGAACAGCGGCGCGAAGGTGGTGCGCAGCGACGGACCGATCCAGCCCAGCAGCGTCTCCTGCGGCGGCACCGGATGGTCCATCTTCTGCAGCGCGTAGGCGATGCAGGCGGTGATGCCCACCTGCGAATCGATCAGCGTGCCATCGAGGTCGAAGAACAGGACATCCTTGCTGCGCTCGGCACTCATGCGCCGCGCGCGTCGAGTGCGGCCACCGCCGGCAGGGTCTTGCCTTCCAGGAATTCCAGGAACGCACCACCGCCGGTGGAGATGTAGCTGACCTGTTTGGCGATGTCGAACTTGTCGACCGCCGCCAGCGTGTCACCGCCACCGGCGATGGAGAACGCCTTGGAGCTGGCGATGGCGCGGGCCAGCGCTTCGGTGCCCTTGCTGAAGGCTTCGAACTCGAACACACCGACCGGGCCGTTCCAGACCACGGTGCCAGCCTTCTCGATCAGCTGCGCGTACTGCGCTGCGGTCTGCGGGCCGATGTCCAGGATCAGATCGTCTTCGGCAACGGCGTCGACCGCCTTCACCTCGGCGACCGCATCCGGCATGAACTGCTTGGCGGTGACCACGTCGACCGGCAGCGGGATGTCGGCGCCGCGCGCCTTGGCATCGGCCACGATCTTCTTCGCGGTGTCCAGCAGGTCCGGCTCGTACAGCGACTTGCCGACGTTGTAGCCGGCGGCAGCGATGAAGGTGTTGGCGATGCCGCCACCGACGATCAGCTGGTCGACCTTGCCGACCAGGTTGGCCAGCAGTTCCAGCTTGGTGCTGACCTTGCTGCCGGCGACGATGGCCAGCAGCGGCGTGGCCGGTGCATCCAGCGCCTGCGCCAGCGCATCCAGTTCGGCCATCAGCAGCGGGCCACCGGCAGCGACCGGGGCGAAGCGGATGACACCATGGGTGGAGGCCTGTGCACGGTGTGCGGTGCCGAAGGCATCCATCACGAACACATCGCACAGCGCGGCGTACTTCTTCGACAGGGCTTCATCGTCCTTGCCCTCGCCGACGTTCATGCGGCAGTTTTCCAGCAGCACCAGCTGGCCCGGCTGCACGTCGACGCCGTCGACCCAGTCGCGCACCAGCGGAACCTCGCGACCGAGCAGTTCGGACAGGCGCTGGGCGACCGGCGCCAGCGAATCGGCTTCGCTCCACACACCTTCCTTCGGGCGCCCCAGGTGCGAGGTGACCATCACCGCCGCGCCCTGCTCCAGCGCGCGCTTGAGCGTCGGCAGCGAAGCCGTGATGCGCTGTTCGGAGGTGATGCGGCCATTCTCGATCGGCACGTTCAGATCCTGGCGGATCAGCACGCGCTTGCCGGAGAGGTCGAGGTCGGTCATGCGGACGATGGACATGGGCAACTCTTTGGCTCAGGGACGGGATGCCGGGGTACGGCAGACGGACATTGTATCGGGTGCGGGTGGTGGGAGGGCCGATGCCTGCGGCAGGCAGAGGCGCAACTGCAACTGCGAGAGCCAAAGCGCTGGCGCCTTGTGATGCTGTGGGTGGGCCGGGGCGGTGTGGGCTGGCAGGGGACGCCGTAAACCCGTCCTTGGGGGCTTGGCCGCGGCATCCATGCCGCGGACACCCCTGCCAGCCCACACCACCCCGGCCTCGACAGGTTCATGAGGTGACGCGGGCGGCAATGGCGGAAGCAAGAGCGGTTTCTGGTGTCGGGAGGAGAAAGAAGGGGTCAGATCCGTTTCCCTTCGGAAAACGGATCTGACCCCGATGGCCGTCTCCGCGAACAGCAGCCGAGCGTGGGCTCGGCTCCACAAAGAGCGCGCAGCCAAGCTGCTTTTGCTTTTGCTCTTCTTTTTTCTTCCGTGGGTGGACGCACCCGGAAATTGTCAGAGGCCTGGCGGGTGGGCTGGGCAGGGGTATCCGCGCCATGGATGGCGCGGCTAAGCCCCGGGGACGGATTCACGGCGTCCCCTGCCCAGTCCACCCGCCCGGCCAAGCGCGGCTTCTGCTTTTGCTTTACACGACCACCCCACCCACGAGGGGCTGCGCCGTTCGCCGGAACCTACGCCGAAGGCGCCGGCTTCTGCCGAAGCAGACTGACCGCCAGGCCGCCAACAACCAACACCCCCAGCCCCAGCAACGCCCACAGCAACCACGACTTCCAATCGCGCTGCGGCTTCAGCGCCGCGTCGCCGGCCAGCGGCTCCGGGCTGCCCTCCAGGCGCGCCAGCGTCGGCTGCCACGACGGGTCATTGCGCTGCCGCAGTTCCTCGATCAGCACACCAATCGGCGCTTCCATGCGGCGCGCGGTCGCACTGCCCACTGCCAGTGCATACGGCGCGGCCCCCTGGCTCAGGAACACCAGCACTTCCGGCTGGTAGCCCAAGCGCAGGGTCGGTGCGGTCGCCGTTTCCGCCGGGTTCGCCACCAGCTTCCAATAGCGGTCACGATGCACGCTACCCAGCGGCTGGGCCGCTGATTGCTGGCGCTGGCCCTGCGTGCCCTGCTGCAGCTGGTACGCAATCCACGGCGCACTGCGGCGCTGCCACTCGGCACTCTCGTCATCGCGGCTGAACAACGTCCACTGCACCAGGCTGTTGTCGGTGCTGGCCACATCGGCGCGTGCTACCGGGAAACGACCATCGAGTTCGAAGGTGTATTCGCCCTTGCCCTTCGAGACCGGCTCCAGCGACAGCCATTCCCACGGCAGCGTGGCCGGTGCCGGCGGCAGTTCGGCCAGCACGCTGCGCAGCGTCGGCAGGCGCGCATCGCCCTGTGCCAGCACACGCAGGTAACGTGCTTCGCCATTCACCTGCAGGCGACGCTGCAGCAGGCGCTTGCCAGCGCGCTGCAGATCCACCAGCGGAACGTCACGCCCGACCGCACGCCAGTGCTGCAGATCGTCGCTGGCATCCAGCTGCACCTGCGCCTGCAGCGGCTGTCCGCTGTCGGCCCAATCCAGCACCAGCGCCGCCAATGGTTGCTGGCCGAGCACGCTGGCATCGATCAGCCAACCGCCCTGCCCATTCGCCACCGCACCACCACTCACGCGCGCCTCGACCCGGCGTACGCGGCCATCGGTATCGCGTTCGGTCAGCAGCTGCAGATCATTGCGCTGTGCCTCGGCCAACGGCGGCAGCGCGAACCACGGCAGTTCACGCTGCACCGGCGGCTGCGCCAGCGGTTGGTCCGGCGCCAGCAGCGCCGATGGCAACGACTGGCCAGCGGCGTTGAACACCTGCAGATCGCCGAGATCGGCGGCACCTGCACGGCGATAGATCGCTGGCTCCAGAACAACCCTGTACGCACCGGACTGTGCGCTGGACAGCGTCAGCGGCCACTGTTCGGCGTACTGCGTGCGGTAATCGGCGGCCTGCACCACGACGGCGGCCAGCATGCCGAACATCGCCGGCAGCAGCGCCCTGCTCCACTTCCTCATTGCTTCTCCTCCACGGACGGCGCCGCGCTGGGCGGTGCCGGTGCCAGATAACCCACGACCGTGCACAGCAGGCCGTAGGCGATGAACGATGCGATGCCCAGCAGGTTGCCCAGGTGCTGGCGATCGACGATGACCAGCTTGGCCAGCACCACGCCCATCAGCACGGCACCGACCATCCACAACACGCGCTGGCCACGGCGCGATCCCCACACCCAGGCAATCACGCCGAGCACGCTCCACAGCACGGTCAGGCTGGTCTGCGCCAGGCTGAAGCGCATCATCGACGCGTTCCACGACAGGCCGCCCCACTGATGCACGCCATGCAGCACAACGCTGGTCAGCGCGACGAAGGTTGCCAGTGACAGCAGCGGCATGCGGATATCCAGCAGCGCCTGCGGCGCCTGATCGCTGTACAGCCAACGCGCCAGCAGCAGCAGGCTCAGCCACTGCCCGAGCTCCGCCGGATTCAGCACCGGCAGCCACAGCAGCGGCGCAGCATCGCCCGGCAGCAGCTGGCCGGACAGCCAGCCGATCGACAACAGACCGAACAGCACGCACTGCAGCGGCTGGCGCACGCGGTCGAACGCTGCACCCAGCGGCCAGCGCAGCGCATTCCAGCGCCACAGCGACAACGCCGCCATCAGCAGCCACGGCAGGGTCACCAGCAACGTGGTCCAGCCCTGTGCCAGATCGGCCTCGCCACCGCCCCACAAGGCCAACAGCGAAAGCAGCGACGGCCACAGCAGCCACCACAGGAACTGCGCGATGCGCGCCACGGTGTCGCCCCCCTGGCGCAGGCACAGCAGCGTGCGCACGCCCAGCACCGCGAACACCGCCCAGGCCAGCGCGCCGTAGCCGGCGAACGGCTGATGGTGCGCGTCGCTCTGCAACAGCGCCAGCGGGAAGCCCAGCGCCAGCATCGCCAGTGCGGTCACCCCCAGAGCACGCGCCGGCTGGCGCCGCTGTACTTCGGCGGCCAGCCATGCGGTAACGGCAGCCAGCACCAGCAATGCATCCACTTCGGTGCGGTACGGGAAGAAACGGGTGATCTCATGCACCAGGCCACCCAGCCACCACAGCAGGCCCCACAGGTAGTAGACCAGGGCAATCTCGTGGCGGGACCTGCGCTGGTAGCTCCAGGCCGACGCGAAGCCGGCCAGGGCCAGCAGCAGCGCCCCGATGGCGATCGGATTGATCAGGAAGCGCAGGTCCTCATGCCAGTGATCGCCACCGGCCACGAAGGCGAATGCAGCGCCCATCTGCAGCAGCGCGCCGGACACCTGCGGCAACCAGCGTTTCTGGCGCAGGCCCAACCAGGCCAGGCCAGCGCCTTCCAGCGCAAAGACCGCGCCGGTGGCACGCGCCGACAAGGCCAGCGGCACCGCCAGCGTGGCGAAGCCCACCGCCAGCACCGCGTGCGACTGTGCCAGCACGGTGTACGACGCACGCGCGATCAGCGCACGTGCCAGCACCGCGTAGATCGCCGCCAGGGCCAGCGCGCACAGCGCCAGCGTCATCGGCTGCTGGTACAGCATGCCCGCCTGCAACGAGAACGCGACCAATGGCGTACCGAACACCAGGCTGCCATCGATCAGGTCACGCCGCCCGGCGGGCTGCCGGCGTGCATACAGCAACGGGATCAGCAGGTAGAAGGCAAAGAACAGCAGCAGGAACGGCTCGGTGCTGCTGAACTTGTCAGGCGCGTACTGCAGCACGCCCCAGAACGTACCGATACCGAAGGTGAAGGCGAAGCCCAGCAGGTTCAGCGCGCGCCACGGTCGGAACCAGGCAATGGCGAAGATGCCGGCGTTGAGCACCGCGTAGTAGCTGAACAAGCCCACGTGGTTGCCGCTGCCGGTGGACAGCCACAGCGGTGCCATGAAGCCGGCGAGGATGCCCAGCACCGCCAGCGTGCGCGAGTTCTGCACCACTGCCAGCACGCACAGCCCGGCCACCAGTGCAATGGAGCTGACGAACGCGAAGCCCGGGGGAATCAGGTCGAAGCGCTTGAAGGCCGCGAAGATGGTCAGCAGCAGCACCCCGATGGCGCCGCCCTGCAGGGCCAGCGCGAACAGGCGCCTGCGCTCGCGCTGGTGCCAGCCGAACGCCAGCAGGCCGAGTGCGCCGACGGTGACGCCGGCCAGGCGCAGCTCGATCGGCAGCACCAGCCAGCCCTGGTCACTGACGTACTTCAGCAGTGCGGCGACACCGGCCAGCAGCACCAGCATGCCGATCTTGACTGGCACGTTGCCCTCGGTGAACCAGCGCTTGACCGCACCGACGCCGCGCTCGATGAAATTCGGCAGCACCGGTTCTGGCGGCAACGGCGGCTGCACCGGCGCCGGCGGTACCGGCGGTGGCGCAGCAGGACGGGGGGCAGGCGCCTCGGTGGGCGGGGCCTCTCGCACCGGCGGTTGTGGGGGTTGCGGCGCAGCCGCAGCGACCGGGCGCAGGAACGGTGGATCGGCACTGGCCGCAGGCGTGACCATCGGCCGTTCAGGCGCGGGCGTGACGGCCGCCGGCTTGGCAGCGGCAGGCGCGGCGGCCATGGCGCTTTCCAGCGCGGCGACGCGGCGGCGCAGGCCGGCAATCATCACCAGCGCCACCACCAGCAGCAGCGGGATGGCCAGCAGGACCAGTACGACCAGGGCTATCAGTGCTTCCATTGCGTGCTTCCATTGCGTTCCCGCGCCCCAGCGGCAGCGGTCGACCGCCCCATGCTACGACAGGGCCGGCCCCATAAACGACGAACCCCGGCCAGGCCGGGGTCCGTCTGCGATCTACGCCGGCCTTACTTGGCGGCGATGACCTTGGCCATTTCCAGGCACTTGTTCGAGTAGCCCCACTCGTTGTCGTACCAGGTCACCAGCTTGACGAAGGTGCCGTCCAGGGCGATGCCAGCGTCGGCGTCGAACACCGAGGTGCAGGTTTCGCCGCGGAAATCGGTGGCCACGACCTTGTCTTCGGTGTAGCCCAGGATGCCCTTCAGCGGGCCTTCGCTCTGTGCCTTCACTTCCGCGCAGATCTCGGCGTAGGTGGCTTCCTTCTCCAGCTCGACGGTCAGGTCGACCACCGACACGTCCGAGGTCGGGACGCGGAAGCTCATGCCGGTCAGCTTCTTGTTCAGTTCCGGGATGACCACACCGACGGCCTTGGCCGCACCGGTGGACGACGGAATGATGTTTTCCAGGATGCCACGGCCGCCGCGCCAGTCCTTGTTGGACGGGCCATCGACGGTCTTCTGGGTGGCGGTGGCCGCATGCACGGTGGTCATCAGGCCGCGCTTGATGCCCCACTTGTCGTTGATGACCTTGGCCAGCGGCGCCAGGCAGTTGGTGGTGCACGATGCGTTGGAGATGATCGCCTGGCCGGCGTAGGTCTTGTCGTTCACGCCGTACACGAACATCGGCGTGTCGTCCTTCGACGGGGCCGACATGATGACCTTCTTGGCGCCGGCATCGATGTGCTTCTGCGCGGTTTCCTTGGTCAGGAACAGGCCGGTGGCTTCCAGCACCACGTCAGCGCCCACTTCGTCCCACTTCAGGTTGGCCGGGTCGCGTTCCTGGGTCAGGCGGATCTTCTTGCCGTTGACCAGCAGGTCGTTGCCCTGCACCGCCACGTCGGCCTTGAAACGGCCGTGCACGGAGTCGTACTTGAGCATGTAAGCCAGATAGTCCGGCTCCAGCAGATCGTTGATGGCCACGATTTCGATGTCGTCGCCGAAGTTCAGCACCGCCGAGCGCAGGACGTTACGCCCGATGCGACCGAAACCGTTGATACCAACCTTGATTGCCATGTTCTCAAGCTCCTGCAGCCGCGACGGGTGCGGCGGGATGGATAGGGCCCACAAGTCTAGCAAACCGGGGCTGGCCACCGTGGGCCGGCCGGGGCCCGCAGCGGGCTGGCGGACAGGATTTGATCCGGATCAAAGCGTTAGCGCGGCGTGAGGCCGAGACTGTCGCCATCCACCCAGCAACGAGAACACCCCCATGCGCAAGATGTCCCCCCTGATCGTGGCCAGCCTGGCCGCCGCCCTGTCCCTCGCCGCCGCCCCGGCCATGGCCCAGTCCAAGGGCGACTGGACGCTCTCCGCCGGCATCCACCAGGTGGCGCCGAAGTCGAACAACGGCTGGCTGGCCAACCACACCCTGAAGGTCGACGTCGACAACGACGTCAAGCCGACCATCACCGGTGAGTACTTCATCGCCGACAACCTGGGCATCGAAGTGCTGGCCGCGCTGCCGTTCAAGCACGACATCAACATCAATGGCCTGGGCCGCGTGGGCAGCACCAAGCAGCTGCCGCCGGTGGTGACCGTGCAGTACCACTTCAACAGCAAGGGCAAGGTGTCGCCGTTCATCGGTGCGGGCGTGAACTACACGACCTTCTTCAGCGAAGACACCACCGGTGCGCTGAAGGACAGCCGCCTGAAGCTGCAGGATTCGTGGGGCCTGGCCGCGCATGCGGGCGTGGACTTCGCGATCGGCGAGAAGGGCGCGCTGCGCGTGGACATGCGCTGGATCGACATCGACAGCAAGGTGAAGTTGAACGGCGAGAAGATCGGCACGGTCAACATCGATCCGCTGGTCTACGGCGCGTCGTACGTCTTCAAGTTCTAAGCGGTGTGTTGAGCGCGGGGGCTTCGCCCCCGCTCCCCCGCTACCAGCAAAACCCTCGCAGCATGTTGCCCCGGTGATTGCCGGGGCTTTTTTTGTCTGTGCGCGAAGCACCGGCTTCTGGAGTTGGGCGGAGAGGGTGTCTGCAGTTGCGAGCGGCAGGTTTTGATCCTGCATTTGCTTTTGATGTTGCCTTTGACGTTTGCATCCGCCTTCGCTGCCATGTTGGATGGGGGCTGCAGGGGCAGGCGCTGCAGCCCGCCCCCAGCAGACAGGAACGCGCCGCTCTTCAATCCACCTACCCCGCTAGAATGTGCGCATGAAAGCCCTGCACTCCCTCTTCCTCGCCGCCGCCCTGGCGCCGGCCCTGCTGTCCGTCTCCGCCCCCGCCCATGCCTGGGGCGCGCAAGGCCACCGTCTGGTCGCCGAAGTCGCCGACGCCCGCCTCACCCCCACCGCCCGCGCTGAAGTGGACCGCCTGCTGGCCATCGAACCGGATGCCACCCTGGCCAGCATCGCGCCGTGGGCCGACCAGCTGCGTGCCAAGGACCCGGGCCTGGGCCGTCGCTCGGCCGGCTGGCACTACGTCAACATCGCCGAGGACAACTGCCATTACGAAGCACCGAAGCATTGCAAGAACGGCAACTGCATCGTCGAGGCCCTGAAGGCCCAGAGCGCCATCCTCGGTGACCGCAGCCTGACCGACGGCGAGCGCCTGCAGGCACTGAAGTTCGTCGTGCACCTGGTCGGCGACATCCACCAGCCGATGCACGCCGGTTACGCCCACGACAAGGGCGGCAACGATTTCCAGCTGCAGTTCGGCAACCGCGGTACCAACCTGCACTCGCTGTGGGACAGCGGCATGCTCAACACCCGCAAGCTGGATGACGCAGGCTATCTGCCGCTGCTGCAGAGCCAGCGCGCGCCGAAGCTGGCGCGCCAGTCCAACCCGCAGCGCGACCCGCAGACGTGGGCCGAGGCCAGCTGCCGCATCTCCATGCAAGCTGGCGTTTATCCGGCCACGCGTAAAATCGGTGACGAGTACACCGAGCGCTACCGGCCGCTGGCCGAAGCGCAGCTGCGACTGGCCGGTGAGAACCTGGCGCAGTTGCTGAACCGCGTGCTCGGCGCGCGCTGAGGAGAGTTCCGATGTCGGTCCAGGTGCAGTCGTTCTTCCACCGTGACAGCAACACCTTCAGCTACCTGGTCAGCGACCCGGCCAGCGGCGAGGCAGCGCTGATCGACCCGGTCCTGGACTACGATCCGGATACCGACGCCAGCAGTGAAGCGCCGCTGCATGCCGCGTTGCAGGCCATCGAACAACAGGGCCTGCAGCTGCGCTGGCTGCTGGAAACCCATGCCCACGCTGACCATGTGTCGGCCGGGCGCCGCCTGAAGCATCGTTTCCCGCAGGCCACGCTGGCCATCGGCGAAGGCATCCGCGCGGTGCAGGCCACGTTCGCACCGCGCTATGGCCTGCAGCTTCCGGCGTCCGATGAGATCTTCGACCACCTGTTCAGCGATGGCGAGACCTTCACCCTCGGCGAACTGCGCGGCCAGGTGATCGCCGTGCCCGGGCACACCAGCGACAGCATCGCCTACCTGATCGGCGACGCGCTGTTCACCGGCGACTCGCTGTTCATGCCTGACGGCGGCACCGCACGCTGCGACTTCCCGGGTGGCGATGCAGCGCAGCTGTACCGCTCGATCCAGCGCCTGCTGGCCCTGCCCGATGCAACGCGCGTGTTCGTCTGCCACGACTACGGCCCGGGTGGACGCAGTTTCGCCAACGAAACCACCATCGGCGAACAGCGCGCGCACAACATCCACGTGCATGACGGCGTAGCCGAGGCGGAGTTCGTCAGCGTGCGACAGGCCCGCGATGCCACGCTGGAAGAACCGAAACTGATGCAGCCCGCAGTGAAGGCCAACATCCAGGGCGGGGCCTGATCGACGCCGCTGTATTGGCCGGGCATGGCCCGGCGCCACCCGGCATCACGCGCGATCATTTTCCCTGCGTGCGGACCGTCTGCCGGCCCTTCACGACCTCGAAGGTGAAGGCGTACTGCAGGGTGACGGCCACCGGTTCGACCCGCTCGGCACTGCGGCAGTCGCCGCGATCAGCCGGCACTTTGCCTGCCGCGAAGTGACAGACTGCGGCGGAGGAGTACTTCCACATGGCAACCGCCTCCTGCGCTGCCTGCAGCAAGGGCGCATTCTCCGGTGCCTCACCCGCACTGCATTCGCTGCGGTCGGTCAGCGGGATGCTGCGCTCAACGCTGCCCTGCGCATCCACCACCACCTGCAGGCAGACCGTAGTCGGCGGCAGCGAGGTGCGTGGATCACGCTCGCCCACTACCGGGTCCGGTGCCGTATGCAGTTGTGGCATGCGGTAGCCTTCGCTGGCGGCCAGTGCGTAGGGCTGGATCTGACCGGTCCCTCCCCCCGCATCGGGTCGCAGACGCTGGTGACCGACATTCTCGCTGCGGGTATCGGCCGTGGTCAGGCGATCCTGGGTTGCACATGCCGCCAGCAGCACCGCCATCATCAGCAGCGGCGCTCGCTTCACTTCGTGTCCTCGGTGTCATCCATGGCGTAGGTAATCGGGACGCGCACGGCACCGGCCACCGGCTTGCCGTTCTTCACTGCGGGCCGATAGGTCCAGCTGCGCGCCGCAGCAATCGAGACAGCATCGAACACCCCCGGATTGGTGGCGCTGAGCACCTGGACGTCGGTGGGATGGCCTTGGGCATCCACTTCCACGCGCAGGTTCACCACGCCCACCTGGCGCTGCTCGACCGCAGATTTCGGATAGGACGGTGGCGGCATCTTGTCGACCTGGATCTCCCGGTCCATGACGGACCCTGCGGCGCCTCCCGCGCCTCCCGCGCCTCCGCCCTGGCTGGCCCACGCCACCGCTCCCATTCCCAGGCACACCCCGACCACCAGTACCTGTCCCGACACCCACGGCAATGCCTTCCGCTTGGACTGCTTCAACATGGCGATGCGCTCCTTCAACACGGGTTGGCTGCGCCAATGGCAGACCGCGGGCGCAACCGGGTGGACCAGCTGCGCCTTCAGCAGCGTGCTGGCGTAGAGGCCGCGCAGCGCAGGCTGCGGGCCGATGGTGCGGGCATCGCAGGCCAGTTCCTGGTCGCGCAGGAAGCGGCGTGCGGCCCAGGGCAGCAACGGGTGGAACCAGAACAGCGCGCGCACCAGCAGCAGCGCGCCGTTGGCCCAGTGGTCGCCATTGCGACGGTGGCTGCGCTCGTGCTGCAGGATCAGGCCCTGTTCCTGTGCGGTGAACTGCTGGTCGAAGTCCGGGCCTACCACGATGCGCGGACGCCACAGGCCGACCAGCGCGGGCAGCCCGGGATCAGCGCTGGCCTGCCAGCTGCCATCTGCGCGTGCACACAGTTGGCCCATGCCACGTTCAAAGCGCCGCTGCGCACGTAGATCGCGTAGCAGACAAAGGACCGCCCCCAGCGTCCATGCCAGCAGCAACAGCCCGGCCCACGGCAGCGACTGCCCCGCCATGCCTTCGACGGCGCCGGGTACCACTTTCAGCGGCAACGTCGGCACATGCTCCAGAAGTGCCACCTGCGGCAACGGCAGCATCAGTGCCAGCAGCAGCATCGGCAGCAGCCACCAGCTGCGATAGGCCAGCGCAACGCCCCCCAATCGCACCAGCAGCGGCCGCATCACCGCCAGCAGGACCACGCCCACCGCCAACCACAGGCTGGCCTGCCACACTCCGTTGAGCAGCTCAGTCATGGTCCAGCTCCTGGATCAGCTTCTTCAGTTCGGCGATGTCCTGCGCACTCAACTGGCCGCGTTCGCTGAAGTGCGCGACCAACGGCGCAACGCGCCCTTCGAAGACACGGCCGATGAAGTCCTGGCTCTGCGCCTCCACCCACGCCTGGCGCTGCAGCAACGGCCGGTACAGGTAGCGCCGGCCATCACGCTCGGCAGCAATCGCGCCCTTGGTCAGCAGGCGGTTGAGCAGGGTCTTGATGGTCGGCTCGGCCCAGTCACGGTGGGCCAGCGCGGCCACCACGTCGTCGGCGCTGCGCGGTGCCTGCTGCCAGAGCACCTCCATCACAACGGCTTCGGCTTCGCTGATCGGGGTCATGATTTACATCCGTAATCGACGATTTGATTACGCGCGTAATCGAAAGCCTTGTCAACCCCCTCGACTCCAGGTTCATCGCACCTGCGCCAGCATCGATGCCTCCCGCCCCAGGCCCCGGATGAAAGCGCTGCCCAAGAAGGACGTCCCGGTCGAGCACGCCCGCCGCTTCCTCGAACCCGGCCCGATCGTGCTGGTCAGCACGGCGTGGCGTGGCCAGCACAACCTGATGACGATGGGCTGGCACATGGTGATGGGCATGTCGCCTTCGCTGGTCGCCACCTACCTGTGGCACGAAAACCACAGCCACGCATTGGCGCGCGGCAGCGGCGAATGCGTTATCAACGTGCCGGGGGTTGAACTGCTCGATACCGTCGTGGACATCGGCAACTGCAGCGGCCGCGAGGTCGACAAATTCGCCCGTTTCGAGCTCGATGCGCTGCCCGCGCGCGAGGTTGGCGCACCGCTGGTCGGGCAGTGTCATTCCTGCTTCGAATGCCGCCTCTACGACGACAGCCAGGTCGCAGCGAACAACCTGTTCATCTGGGAAGTCGTGCGCGCCCACGTGTCGCCACGGCCGAAGCTGCCACGCACGGTGCATTACCGCGGCGATGGGCAGTTCATGGTGTCCGGTGCGGAAGTCTCGCGTCGACGGCGGTTCAAGCCCGACATGCTGTAATGCCCGCACTCCCCCACACGCAGGACCACCGCGCATGACCGAACACCTCACCGACCTGGACGCCGCCGTCGATTGGTTGTTTGCGCGCGTGGACGGGCCGCTGCGGATCGGGGCACCGCTGGCACTGGGCAAGCCGCATCGGCTGCTCAATGCCCTCTACGCACGCGTCGAACACGATCCTTCGCGGCCGCTGCAGCTGTATACCGCGCTGTCGTTGAACCCGCCGAAGGCGCGCGGCAACGGCCTGGAAGCGCGCTTCATGGCACCGTTCGCGCAGCGTCACTTCGGCGACGATTTCCCGCGCCTGGCCTATGCCGATGCGATCGCGCGCGACGCGTTGCCGGCACATGTGCAGGTGGAGGAGTTCTACATGCAGTCCGGCGCCCTGCTCGGTTCGCGCCAAGCGCAGTCCAGCTATACCAGCCTGAACTACACCCACGCCGCCGATGCCGTAGCGCAGCGCGCGCCGCAGGTGATCGTGCAGAAGGTGGCGATGCGCCCGGATGACCGCCGGCTCTCGCTGTCGTGCAACAACGACATCACCCAGGACACGCTGGATGCGATGACCGCGCGCGGCCTGCCGCGCCCATTGATGATCGCCGAGATCGATCCCCAGCTGCCCTATCTGGGGGGCTCGGCGACGGTCGATGTGTCGTTCTTCGATCTGGTGATCACCCCACCGCCGCCGTACCCGGCGCTGTTCGGGCTGCCGCGGCAGCCGGTCGGCGATGCCGACTACGCCATTGGCCTGTACGCCAGCACACTGGTGCGCGACGGCGGCACCCTGCAGATCGGCATCGGCACGCTGGCCGACGCGCTCAGCCATGCGCTGGTGCTGCGCCACACCGACAACGCGCGCTACCGCCGCGTGCTGCATGCGCTGGATCCACAGCTGGCCAGCCACCCGCTAGTGCAGGAGATCGGCGGACTGGATCCGTTCGAGGTCGGCCTGTATGGCTGCAGCGAGATGCTCAACGAGGGCTTCCGCCGGCTGGTGCAGACCGGCGTGATCAAGCGCAAGGTGCACGACGACCTGGCGCTGATGCAGCGCATCGAGAATGGCAGCACGCTGTCCATCGACCACGCCACCCTGGCCGCCGAAGGCGAGTACCTGCATGGCGCCTTCTACCTGGGTTCGCCGGAATTCTACGAGTGGTTGCGCACGCTACCGGAAGACGAATGCCGTGCGATCGGCATGCGCCGCATCAGCGAGATCAACCAGCTCTACGGCGGCAACGAGACGCTGGAGCGCCTGCAACGCCGCCATGCGCGCTTCTTCAACTCCTGCATGATGGCCACTGCACTGGGCGCGGCCGTGTCGGATGCGCTGGACGACGGACGTGTGGTGTCCGGCGTGGGTGGCCAGTACAACTTCGTGGCGATGGCACATGCCCTGCCGGAAGCGCGCAGCGTCCTGATGTTCCGCGCGGCGCGCGATGACAAGGGCCGGCGCGAATCCAACGTGCGCTGGAACTACGGGCACACCACCATCCCGCGCCACCTGCGCGACATCTACCTCAACGAGTACGGCATCGCCGACCTGCGTGGACTGACCGACGAGGACTGCGTGCATGCGATGACGGCGATCACCGAAGCCCCGTTCCAGGGAGGCCTGCTGCAGCAGGCACACGCCTCGCGCAAGCTGCTGGCGGCCACGCAGCCGGATCCACAGCATCAGCAACGCAACACGCCGCAGGCACTGGCTGCGGCACTGGCCCCATTCCGCACCGATGGCAGCCTGCCCGACTATCCGTTGGGCAGCGACTTCAACGAGATCGAGCAGGTGCTGGTGAAGGCGCTGGGTTGGCTGAAGGCCAACACGCAGACCCGTGGCGACAAGCTGCGTACCGTCTGGTCAGCGCTGCGCCAACCGGCTGGCGACGGCGATGCGGTGTACCTGCAGCGCATGGGCCTGCAGGCCCCGAAGGATTTCGCCGAACGCCTGGACGCGCGACTGCTGCGCCTCGCACTGGCACGCACCGCCTGAAAAAAGGGGACGGAGGGGATTAAGTCGTTTGTGCACATGCGACTTAATCCCCTCCGTCCCCTTTTTCTCATCCACGCATGGCGTGGATCTACCGCTCTATCCTCACTGCATCCTCAAGATACAGACGGGCAATCGGTGGATGCGCTCGATGCTCGACCTGCCACAGGTCATATGCCGCCTGCATCGCCAGCCACATGCGGGCATTGCCCAGACCTGCAAGCTCAAGGCGGAATGCAAGTTCCGCGGAGATGCCCGCGTGCCCGTTGATGATTGTCGACAGCTGTCCGCGCGAATAGCCAAGATGCTGCGCCAGCGCACTGATCGACATACTGATCGCTGGCAGGATGTCTTCGCGCAGCGATTCCCCGGGATGCGGCGGATCATGCAACGGCATCGAGCAGACTCCTAGTGGTAATCAAGGTAATCGACCAGTTCGACGTCGAGCCCACGAAAGCGGAACACCAATCGCCAACTCGCCGAGACACTTACAGCCCAGTAGCCGCTATAGCTCCCGCGCAGGGGATGCAGGCGATTTCCGGGCAGCCCCATGTCCCCAGGCACGCGGGCCTGATCCAGCTGCAGAAGCAAACGCCGCAACCGGGCCACATGATCGGCACGGACTCCGGAAATGTCGCCCCGCTCATAGAGCGCTTTCAGGCCCTTGTGCCTGAAGCTGACGATCATGCGGCGCCAGTGTAAGGCATCACCTTACACCCCGCAAATCCACCATGGGTTTCTGCGCCGATCTTCTTGTCCATGACCACTTCTGAGGGTGCCTCGGCAGGTCCTCCTTTTCGCAAGGAATGCAGGTCAGATGAAGAGGCCAACGCGACACTGGTGCCGCGGGGGGCAACATGCCGGACGAAAAAAGGGACGGAGGGGATTAAGTCGTTTGTGCAAAAACGACTTAATCCCCTCCGTCCCCTTTTTCTTCCGGCAACGAGAAAGGCCGGCTTGCGCCGGCCTTTCCCTTCCTGCTTCGCGAGGCTGCTTACAGCGCCTTGGCGGCTTCCACCACGTGGGCAGTGGTGATGCCGAAGTGCTTGTACAGCTGGTCGGCCGGGGCCGAGGCACCGAAGGTGTCGATACCGATCACGGCACCGTCCAGGCCGACGAACTGGCGCCAGAAACCGGTGACACCGGCTTCCACCGCCACGCGCTTGCGCACGGCGTTCGGCAGTACCGATTCACGGTAGGCCGCATCCTGGCGCAGGAACACGTCGGTGGACGGCATCGAGACCACGCGGGTCTTGATACCGGCCGCGTCCAGCTGGGCCTTGGCTTCGGTGGCCAGCGAAACTTCCGAACCGGTGGCGATCAGGATCACGTCCGGGGTACCGGCGGCATCGGCCAGCACGTAGCCACCGCGCTCGATCTGGGCGATCTGCTCGGCGTTGCGCGGCTGGTGCGGCAGGTTCTGGCGGCTGAACACCAGGCAGCTCGGGCCGTCCTGGCGGGTGATCGCAGCCTTCCAGCTCACCGCCGACTCGACCGCATCGCACGGACGCCACACGTCGTTGTTCGGGATGTAGCGCAGCGAGGCCAGGTGCTCCACCGGCTGGTGGGTCGGGCCGTCTTCGCCCAGGCCGATCGAGTCGTGGGTGTAGACGTGGATGGCGTGCGCCGGAATCAGTGCGCTCATGCGCACGCCGTTGCGGGCGTAGTCGCTGAACACCAGGAAGGTGGCGTCGAACGGAATGAAGCCGCCGTGCAGGGCCAGGCCGTTGGCAATGGCGGTCATGCCGAACTCGCGCACGCCGTAGTACACGTAGTTGGCGTTGGCGTCGTCGCTGGCAACCGACTTGCTGCCCTTCCACAGGGTCAGGTTGGAGTGCGCCAGGTCGGCCGAGCCACCGACGATTTCCGGCAGCAGCGGGGCGTAGGCTTCGATGGCCAGCTGCGAGGCCTTGCGCGAAGCGATCGTCGGGCCTTCAGCGGCCACCTGGGCGATGTAGGCATCGGCCTTGGCAACGAAGTCGGCCGGCAGCTCGCCGTGCGAACGGCGGGTCAGCTCGGACGCTTCAGCCGGGTACTGGCTGGCGTACTTGTCGAACAGCTGTTCCCACTCGGCCTGGCGCAGGGTGCCAGCGCCATTGGCGCGCCAGCCGTCGTAGATCGCCTGCGGGATCTCGAACGGACCGTATTCCCAGCCCAGCTGCTTGCGGGTGGCTTCCAGCTCGTCCTTGCCCAGCGGAGCGCCGTGGCTGGATTCCTTGCCCGCCTTGTTCGGCGAACCGAAACCAATGGTGGTGCGGCAGCAGATCAGGGTCGGCTTGTCGCTCTGCGACAGCGCGGCCTCGATGCCGGCCTTGATGCTTTCCGGGTCGTGGCCATCGACATCGCGCACGACGTTCCAGCCATAGGCCTCGAAACGCTCCGGGGTATTGTCGGTGAACCAGCCCTCGACGTTGCCGTCGATGGAGATGTGGTTGTTGTCCCAGAAGCAGACCAGCTTGTGCAGGCCCCAGGTACCGGCCAGCGAAGCGGCTTCATGCGACACGCCTTCCATCAGGCAGCCATCGCCCATGAACACCCAGGTGCGGTGGTCGACCACTTCCAGTTCCGGGCGGTTGAAGCGCTGTGCCAGCAGCTTCTCGGCCAGGGCGAAGCCCACGGCATTGGCGAAACCCTGGCCCAGCGGGCCGGTGGTGGTTTCCACGCCCGGGGTCTCGTGGCGTTCCGGGTGGCCGGCGGTGTGGCTGCCCAGCTGGCGGAACAGCTTCAGCTGCTCGATCGGCAGGTCGTAACCGCTCAGGTGCAGCAGCGCGTACTGCAGCATCGAACCGTGGCCGTTGGACAGCACGAAACGGTCGCGGTTGAACCAGTGCGGGTTGCTCGGGTTATGGCGGAGGTAGTCGTTCCAGAGGACTTCGGCGATGTCGGCCATGCCCATGGGCATGCCGGGGTGGCCGGACTTTGCGGTTTCAACCGCATCGGCGGCAAGGAAGCGGATGGCGTTGGCCAACTGGCGACGGGTAGGCTGCGTCATGGTTCTGTCGGAATCGGGAGGCGGCCGCGGACGTGCGGGCGGCCTATTGTCCCATAGTCGCCGGGCGGGGGGTCGGTTCACCTTGCCCGGTCGTGCCGGCCGCTGGCCGGCAACGTCGTCACCTCCGCCGGATTCCGCATGTGAAACGGGGTCGGAGCCCTTTCCCTGCGGAAAGGAATCCGACCCCGATCAGGTCGCCAGCAGTGGCGTTGGACTCAGTCCTGCTGCGGGCCCAGCGCCGGGCCGTCGTGCGATTCGCCCTTGGCCACCAGGGTGGTCAGGGCCAGGTCGCCGGTCACGTTCAGGGCGGTGCGGCACATGTCCAGGAAGTGGTTCACGCCCAGGATCAGGCCGATGCCCAGCGGGTTCACGCCCACCATCGCGCAGATCATCGCCACCACCGGCAGCGAGCCCGACGGCACGCCGGCCGTGCCGATGCCACCGAGGATGCAGACCGCCATCACCATGATCTGCTGGCCGATGCTCAGGTCCACGCCGAAGAACTGGGCCAGGAAGATCACCGTCACGCCCTCGAACAGCGCGGTGCCGTTCTGGTTGGCGGTGGCGCCCACGGTCAGCACGAAGCGCGACACGCGCTGCGGCAGGCCCATCTGGTCAGCCACGCGCAGCGCGGTCGGCAGGGTAGCGTTGCTGGACGCGGTGGAGAACGCCATCACCGTCGCTTCCTGGGTATCGCGGAAGAACGACAGCGGCGAACGTCCGGACAGCCACACCGCGGTGCCGTAGGTCACGATCATGTGCAGGCCCAGCGCCAGCACCACCACGCCCACGTAGGCACCAAGGCGGATGATCAGCTCGAAGCCGAACAGTGCGGCCAGGTTGAACATGAAGCAGGCCACCGCATACGGGGCCAGGCGGATGACCAGGTTGATCAGGGTCATCGAGATTTCGAACACGCCTTCGATGGCGCGGCGCAGCGGGGCGACCTTCTCGTTGTCAGTCAGCACCATGCCGATGCCGAACATCAGCGCGAAGAACATCAGCGACAGGATCGCGCCGTTGTCCGACGCCGCCTGCAGCACGTTGCTCGGCACGATCGACAGCAGCATGTCCATGCCCTTCGGCGTGCCATGGATGCCCGCGACGATTTCCTTGCTGCGCTCGGCGTTCTCAGACAGCATCATCGCGGCGACCTGCGGGTCGACGCCGGCACCCGGCTTGAGCAGGTTGACCAGCACCAGGCCGATGCCCACGGCGATGCCGGACAACAGCACGGTGTAGGCCAGGGTCTTCCAGCCGATGCGGCCGAGGGCGCGGATGTCGCCCATTTCCGACACGCCCATGATCAGCGCCGAGAAGATCAACGGCACGATCAGCATGAAGATCAGATTGAGGAACAGGCCCGACGCCGGGGTGGTGACGTAGTCCATTACCCACTTGGCACCGGCCTGCAGACCATCGACGCTGCCGCCCAGGGCGTGCACGATCAGTCCCAGGACCAGGCCGATCGCAAAGCCGATGCCCATCTTCCAATGCAGGGGCAACTTCTTCTTGTCGGCAGCAGCTGCTGTCATACGCGGGTTTCCTCGAAAAATGAATGCACTCTAACAAAGCGCGCAAGCGGCGCCGGTTCAGGTTCGCCGTGGCGGATACAGCGGCGCCAGGCCAGTGTCGGCGGTGCCCGTAGCCGCCGACCAGTGCGGTCCGTCACGGAAGACCTCGCGCAGGCGCGCACGCAGCGGCGCCAGATCACCCTGCCCGCCCCAGCGCGCCTGCTGCAGGTCCTGCAGCACCTGGCGCTGGGCAGCATCCTCAAGCCGCGCGATGACCTGCTCGATGCGTTCAACGCCGGCCATCGCACACAGCTGTGCTTCCACCTGGTCGAAGCCTTCGCCATCCAGCGCGCGGCGCAGTTCGGCCAGGCCGGCACGCCCGCTCGCCATAGTCGGCACAGCGGGCTTGCCCGCCACAGGCGCCACTGCACGCGGGCGCCGGCCACGCTGCCAGCCCCACAGCAGGGTCAACAGCCATAGCAATGCCAGGCCGATGGCGGCGCCCATCCATGGCCACGGACGTTCGGCCAGGCCACTAGCGCGTGGATCGGCCGCCGCGATGCGGCTGTCCTGGCCATCGGCACCGGGCAGCGCCGCATCGGTGTCGATCGGCGGCAACGGTGCCGGTGTGGCCGTGCCACCCCCATTACCCGCGGCGACGACCAACGTCAGGTCCGGCAGCTTCGCTTCCTGTGCCTTGCCGTTGCGCACATCCCACCACGGCAGGCGCGGCCCCGGCACCACCAGCGAACCCGGCTGGCGCGGCACGATCGAATAGCGGCGAGTGATCTTCAGCCGCGGCGTACTGCCGTTGAAGGTCTCTTCGTACTGCGCAGGTTCGGCGAACACCTGCGCAGCGTTGCCGACGTCCGGCACCGGCAGGTCGGTGAACTGCGCGCGGGTCGCGCCTTCGGCAATCGCCTCCACCACCACGTTGGCGGCCTCACCGCTGCGGGCGCTGGTCGGCGCGCTGGTGTAGCGCAGCTGCAGGCTCTGCAGCGGCAGCCATGGCTGCGGCGCCTGTGCCGGTTGTGCCTGCACCTGCAGCGTGCGGTCCGCACCGGTGGCATTCATGCGGCCGTCGCCGCCACCGAAGAAGTCATCGAAGAAACCGCCAGCGCTGCGCCCGTTGAAGCGGGCACCGGCGAGGCGCAACGCACCACTGCGCTCCGGAATCAGCAGGAAGCGGCGTTCGACCATGTTGTAGCGGCGGCCGTTGACCTGGCGCACATCGGTGCGGTCGTCACCTACCCGCTGCAGCGACGCACCCGCCGGGGTATCCAGCACCAGTTCGCCCGACGCCAACTGCGACGCGAAGTACAGACGCACGACCACGCCCACGCTCTGTTGCACGTAAGGCGTCTCGTCATCGACCACGGTCTCGATGAACGCCATCGCATTGCTGTCCGGACCGGCCACGACGGCCGCATCCACCTGCAGGGTCAGCGGCGCGGTGCGCGTGCTACCCACCTGCAGGCCCGGAACCACCAGCGCGCCGCTGCGCCGTGGCGTCAGCGCCACGCCATACAGGTTGCGCTGCTGCATGCTGCCGTTGCTCCACTCCACCTGGCGGCTGCTGGTCTGCCCGCTGAGATCGAAGTCGGTACGCAGCGGTGTGAAGTCTGGCGCGCCTTGATCACTCTCGACATTGAGAGTGACCGTGTCGCCCATCGCGATGCGGTCGCGGTCCAGCCAGGCACGCGGCTGCGCCCAGGCCAGCAGCGGCAGCCACAGCAGCAGTGCCGCCAGTACCTGCAATGGCCAGCGCCCGTGCATGTTGATCGCCCGCGTCATCGCCCTTCCCTCTTCCTGCGTTCGTTTTCCAGCTGGAACTTGGCCCGCAACAGCGCACCCGGATCATCCGGTACACGCCGCATCCACGCCTCCACCGCCTGTTGCTCCTCGCGCTGGCGCGGGGTGCTGCCCTCACTGCCCGGCACCGGCTTGCCGTCCTTGTCAGCCTTGCCCTCGCGCGCCTGCTGCATTGCCTGCTGCATGCGCTGGCGCTGCTGTTGGTCGGCCTGCGCCTGTGCCTTGGCATCTTCCACCTGCGGCGGTGCCTGCTGGCCATCGCGGCCACGCTCGCCGGGCTGCGGGCTCGACTGGGATGTGTCGTCACCCGCCTTGGGCTGCCCCTGCTGGCCCGACCGCGGCTGCCCTTGGCCGGGATCCTGCTGGCCCTGCTGCGGTTGCTGGCCCTGCGGGTTCTGCTTGCCGCGCGAATCGTCCTGCTGCTTCTGCTGGCCGTTCTGCGGCGGCTTCTGCTGATCCTGGCCCTGCCCCCCCGACTGCTTGCGCTTGCGCGCGGCATCGACCACGGCACGGTTGGCCACCGCATCGGCCATGCCGGGATGCAGTGCCAGCGCGCGGTCGTAGGCGGCGATGGCCTCATCGTAGTTGCCCTGGCGTGCCAGCGCGTTGGCCAGGTTGTACCAGCCTGCATCGCTGTCGATGCCTTCGAACTGCTTGCGTGCACTGGCAAAGTCGCCATTGCGGTAGGCCTGTACGCCTTCGGCCAGGCGCTGGTGCTGCAGTTGGTCGGCGCGCTTCCACAGGGTGCCCTGCACGGGCGGCGAAGACGGTGCAGCAGGCGTCTGTGCCTGTACATCCGTCATCCACGGCAACAGGCCAACCGCCAGCACGGCGGCCAGCACCGCGCGGCGACGGAAGGCCAGCAGCGCCAGCAGCATCACCGGCGGCAGCAGCCAGAAGCCCTCGTCACGCCATTGCTTGCCTTCGCCCGGCCGTTGCGCTGCCGTACCCTCGCGCGCATCCAGCACGCCCAGTGCGCGCAGGTCACTGTCATCGGCCGCGATGCGCGCATAGCGCCCACCGCCTGCCGTGGCCAGCGCGCGCAGGCTGCCTTCATCCAGCGCGGTCTGGCGGATCTGGCCACTGCTGTCGCGATAGGCGGCACCGGCTGGCGTGCCCAGGCCCAGCACCGACACCTGCATGCCGAGACTGCGCGCCTGCGTGGCCGCCAGCGTCGCTTCACCGTCGGCCTGATCGGTGACCAGCAGGATCTGCCCCTGCGGCGCAGCAATCTGTCGCATCAACCGGGTGGCCCAGTCGATGCCGCGGTCGGCGCGCTGGCCCTCGCGCGGCATCACATCGGGCGACAAGGCATCCAGATACAACGCAACATTGCTGCCGTCGTCGGTCAGCGGCGCGACGGTATAGGCATCGTCGGCATACACCACCAGGCCGACCTGTCCGCCCTGGCGTGCGCGCAGCAGTTCACCCACCTTGGCCCGCGCCTGCAGCAGGCGCGAGGGCGGCAGATCGGTGGCGGTGATCCGGCTGGACAGGTCCAGCACCACCAGCAACGGCGCGCTGGCCTGGAACATCGGTTGCGCCTGCTGGCGCCAGCTCGGTCCGGCCATCGCCAGCGAGGCCAGCGCCCAGCCCAGCAGCAGTGCCCACGGCAGGCGCGCACGACGGCGCGTTCCGGCAGCCAGCAGATGCGGCAACAGGTGTGCATCCACCGCCTGTCGCCACACATCGCTGCGTCGCTGCCGGTACAGCGCAAGCACCAGGATCACTGGCAACGCGAGCAAGGCCCACAGCCATTCCGGGCGCAGGAAGTGCAGCGCGTTCCAGTCGGGAAGATTCGAAGCCAATGCGATCATCGGCGTCGCTCCGGCCACAGCCAGGCCAATGCGCCCAGCAGCAACGCCAGGCCCAACGGCCATGCATAGCGTTCTTCGCGCGGGCGCAGGCTCGGCCCCTTCGCCGCGATCGGCTCCAGCCGATCCAGCTCGGCATAGATGCCGGCCAGCTGCGCGGTATCGCGGGCGCGGAAGAACTGGCCGCCGGTCATGCTCGCGATCTTCTTCAAGGTGGCCTCGTCGACCGGGTCCTGATCGGCGGAAATGGGAATGCCGAACAGGCGCATGCTGCCATCGCCACCAAACGCAACGGTGTGGATGCGTACGCCTTCCGCACGCGCGACTTCGGCGGCACGCAGGGGTTCCAGCACGCCGGCATTGCTGACGCCGTCGGTCAGCAGGATCAGCACGCGCTGGCCTTCGGGCTGGCTGCGCAGGCGCTTCACCGCCAGGCCGATGGCATCACCGATGGCGGTCTCGCGCCCGGCCAGACCAACCACGCTGTCGCGCAACTGGTCGCGCACGCTGGCCAGATCGGCAGTCAGCGGCGTGAGTGTGTAAGCGCGGTCGCCGAACACCAGCAGGCCGATGCGGTCACCGGCACGGCGGTCGAGGAAATCGGCCAGCACGGCCTTGGCGGCGGTGAGGCGATCGACCACCTGCCCGCCCAGCACCATGTCGCCCTCGCCCATGCTGCCGGACACGTCCATCGCCAGCATCATCTGCCGGCCCTCCTGCGGTGGCGTGACTGCCTCACCCAACTGCTGCGGACGGGTCAGCGCGATGCACAGCGCGCACCAGCCCAGCCACAGCAGCAGCGTACGCAGCCACGACACATCAACGCGTCCACCACCGGCCAACGCTTCCAGTTCGGTGGCCGCATATGGCACGCGCAGCGCAGCGCCCGGATCGGCACGACGTTTCCACCAATGCATCAGCAACGGCAACGGCAACGCCAGCAGCGCCAGCGGCCACGCCAGCTGCAGGTCCGGCCACGGCCAGTAGCTCGCCAGCAGGTTCATCGACGGCGCTCCAGCAGCATGGCCAGATAGCGCTCACGCGCCCAACTGCGCACGGCGGCCACTTCGCTGGCGTCAACGCGTGGACGGTAGGCCCCTTCGGCCAGCAGGCTGCGGCGGGCATCGGGCAACGTGCCCTGCGGATCCACCCGCCGCCACCAGGCATCATCGCGCAGGGATTCACTGCCAGGCCGTGCCTGACGTGCGGCGCGACGCAGCAGTCCTGCGATCGCCGCCAGTTCCGCAGCAGCATCGGCGGTCGATGCCAGCTCCTGATCGAACAGCTGCAACCAGCGTTGGCGGCGACGGCGACGCTGCCAGCCGAAGAATGCGACCACCAGCAGCACCAGCAGGACCGCACCTGCGATCATCAGATAGCCCGGTGCCGGCGGCCACCATGAGGGCGCGGGCGGCAGCTGCACGTCGCGCAGCGGCAGGTTCGCGCTCATGCCGGCACCTCGGTCGGTGACGGCGCCAGCCAGGCGTCGCTGGCTGCATCGGTGGACAGTACCTGCACGTCGACGTGGCGTGCGCCGAGCTGGCGGCGCAGCGCCTGCAACGGTTCGACAAAGTGCGCCTGCCAATGTGCCTGCACCTCGCTGCGGCGCAGGTCGAGACCGACGCGCTGCTGCGCGGTCTGGAACTGCAGCGCGGCCGAGGGCGGCTGCATCTCCAACGGATCGACCAGCAACACCAGGCTGAGGTCATGGTGCTGGGCCAGCGCGCTCCAGCGCGCCGGTGGAATGCGGATGGCCTGCCGCGGATCGGCCAGCACCAGCATGCGCGCACCCGGGCGAAGCACGCGGGCGGCGTGGTCCAGCGCGCGCTCCAGGCCGAGGTCATCGGCAGGCGGCTGTGCATACCAGCGGGTGAGTGCATCGAGCACGCGCAACACGCCACGGGGGCCGCCGGCGGGTGCGATGGGCGGCTCACGATCACTGCCGCGCAATGCACCGATGCGGTCGCCCCGACGCTGCGCCGACCATGCGGCGACGGCGCCCGCGCGCGCGGCCTGCACCGACTTGAAGCGCACGCGGGTGCCGAAATACAGGGCCGGCGACGTATCGGCCACGATCAGGCTGACCCGCTCGCGCTCGGCCTGGAACAGCTTGGTGTGGGCACGGCCGGTCCGCGCGGTCACCCGCCAGTCGATATGCCGCGCATCATCACCGGCCACGTACTCGCGTGACTCGGCGTATTCCATGCCGCGCCCACGCAGCGGCGACGGCGCCTGCCCGGCGTTGCCCGCACGGCCACGGCGCGGCGGTGGCGGCCGCTGTGCAAGGCGGCGCAGCGCCACCAGTTCGGACAGCTGCGGGCGCAGCCCGTCGCCATCACTGGCGTTGGATGCAGGTTCCAGGGACGGATCGGTCATGCGCAGGCTCAGGGTGCCGGCACCCGGGCCAGCAGTTCCTGCACCAGGCGCTCACCATCCCAGCCTTCGGCGGTGGCCTCGTAGCTGGGCAGCACGCGATGGCGCAGCACGTCGGCAGCGACCGCACGCACGTCATCAGGGGTGACGAAATCGCGGCCGGCCAGCCAGGCGCGCGCACGTGCGCAGCGTTCCAGCGCGATCGATCCACGCGGGCTTGCACCCCAGGCGATGCGGCGGCCGAGACCGGCGTCATAGCGCGATGGATCGCGCGAGGCCAGCACCAGTTCGATCAGGTAGCGCTCCAGCGCCGGCGCCATGTGCAGGTCCAGTACTTCGCGGCGGGCGTCGAACACATCCTGCATCGGCAGCTTCTCCGGTGCCGGTGCCGCCTCGCCCAGCGCGCCGCGGGCACGCTCGCGGGCCAGCCGCAGGATCTCCGATTCGGCGGCCTGGTCCGGGTAGCTGATGCGCACATGCATCAGGAAACGGTCCAGCTGCGCTTCGGGCAGCGGGAAGGTGCCTTCCTGCTCGATCGGGTTCTGCGTGGCCATCACCAGGAACAGCGACGGCAGTGCGTAGGTGTGGCGACCCACGGTGACCTGGCGCTCGCCCATCGCTTCCAGCAGCGCCGACTGCACCTTGGCCGGTGCGCGGTTGATTTCGTCGGCCAGCAGGATCGGATGGAAGATCGGACCGGGCACGAATTCGAAGCGGCCTTCCTGCGGGCGCCAGATCTCGGTGCCGGTCAGATCGGCCGGCAGCAGGTCGGGGGTGAACTGCACACGGGCGAAATCGGCCTCCAGGCGCGCGGCCAGCGCGCGGATGGCGGTGGTCTTGGCCAGGCCCGGGGCACCTTCCACCAGCAGATGGCCGTCGGCCAGCAGGGCAATCAACAGACGTTCGACCAGTGCGGCCTGGCCCACGATCTCCGCTGACAGCGCGTCGCGCAGCTGGGTGAAGGCGGCATGCAGGCGGGAGGTGGCCGGCGCAGGCGGCGGCGAGGCGGTTTCGGGCATCGGCGGTGGCAGGTTCATGGGGGCCTTTGACCGGCGCGGGACGGCACGGGTTCCCGACATCATCGCAGGGTGCCCTGCGATTGGCATCAAGAACGGCTGAACGGCCCATCCGCGCATGGCGTGGATCTACCGGCGGAAACGAAGAAGGGCCGCACGCGGCGGCCCTTCTTCGCATCGTGGGTTGCGCGGGCTTAGTTCTGCTTGGCCACGCGCAGCACCTTCGGGGTGACGAACACCAGCAGCTCGGCCTTGTCCTTGTTGCGGCCACGCTTCTTGAACAGGTTGCCGAGGAACGGCACGTCGCCGAGGAAAGGCACCTTGTTGATGCTGTTGCGGTCGGTGAACTCATATACGCCACCGATGACCACGGTCTGCCCATCCTCGACCAGTACCGCGGTGTTGACCTCGCGGCGGTTGATCGACGGCACCGTGCCGTAACCGTCCAGCTGGATGAGCTGGTCCACTTCGTCCTTCTTCACCTGCATGTTGAGGAAGACGCGGTTGTCGTTGGTGATGGTCGGGGTGACCTTCAGCTCCAGCACCACTTCCTTGAACTGCACGTTCGGCGTGGCAATGCCGCCGGCACCACCACCGCTGATGGTGACGTAGCCGATTTCCTTGCCCTGCTTGATCAGCGCTTCGCGCTGGTTGGTGGTGACCACGCGCGGGTTGGAGATCACTTCGCCACGGGACTCTTCCTGCATGGCCGACAGCTCCACATCCAGCAGGTAGCCGGCGTTGAGGATCGACAGGGCCAGCGAACCCGGATTGCTGGCCGTCGCGACCGGCAGGCTCCAGTTCAGGCCACGGGTGATGGTCGAGCCCGTCGGCACCGGCGGGGGACCGACGCGGCCGCCAGCAATCCAGTCACGCTCGGCCTTGGCATTGTCCTGCGCCGTCTTGACCTGCGATTCGCGGGTCAGGCGATTGGATTCCAGATCGCCGCTGAAGTAGACGTTGTCACGGCTGCCACTGATGCCGAACTTCGCACCCAGCTCGCGGGCGAAGGTATCGGTGGCGATGACGATGCGGCTTTCGATCAGCACCTGGTCGACCGGGCGATCAATCACTCCGATCAGCTCGCGCATGCGCGCGATCTTCTTCGGAATGTCGCTGATCATCAGCGTGTTGGTGCGCTCGTCGGCGACGATGCGGCCACGCGAGGACAGGAAGCCGCTGTCTTCCTGCGAGGGCGAGCCCGAGCCACCCGCACCACCGCTTCCGCTGCCGCCGATACCCTTGGCTTCGGTCAGCGCTTTGAAGATCTGGGTGGCGCTGTGGTAGTTGATCTGGACGTAATCGGTAACCAGGTCCTCGCGGTTCTCGATGGCGATGCGCGCGTCTTCCTTCTCCTGCTCGAACTTGGCCAGTTCAGCCTGCGGAGCGACCCAGATCACGCTGCCGTCGCGGCGCTTGTCCAGGCCCTTGGCACGCAGCACGATGTCCAGTGCCTGGTCCCACGGCACATTGACCAGGCGCAGGGTCACATTGCCCTGTACCGAATCGGACGCCACCACGTTGAGATTGGATTCTTCAGCGATCAACTGCAGCACGGTGCGCACCGGCACGTCCTGGAAGTTGAAGGTCACCGGCTTGCCGGTGAAACCGCGCTGGCCGACAGCCTTGGCGGCCTGGGTGACGCTGCCGGCAGTGACCGCACCAACGGCGGCCGGAGCCTGCCGCGGGCTGATCTCCACCACGTACTCGTTGCCGCTCTGGTAGGCCAGCGATTCCACGGCGCCACCGGTGCTCAGCACCAGCTGGGTGCCGGCACCGGACGGCTTGGCGTCGATGCGCTGCACCGGCGTGGCGAAGTCGGTGACGTTCATCGGCTTCTGCAGGTTGGCCGGCAGTCGGGCGTTACCGACATCGACCACCACGCTGTTGCCCTGCGTGCGCAGGTCCGGGATCGCACCCTGGCCGTCGAACTGGACGATCAGGCGCCCGGCGCCATCATCGCCACGCTTGAAATCGATCTTGGCCACCGACAGGCCGGCCGGCGCGGTCGCCGGGGCCACGGTAGCGCCCACCGGCTTTTCCGCCGGTGCGGCGGCCAGCGCCGGAGCGCAGGCCAGCATCAGCGCGACTCCCAACGCGCTGACACGGTTCAAGGTAGAGCGCCGGATGGGACGCAGCCCCTTGGCTTGGTGAAAGGTCATCGTGCTATCCCCAGTAAACGATCATTGATCTTCAAGCGAGAGCGTTGCCGGCCGTTCCAGCCAGCCGCCCGCGCCATCCGGCACCAGTTCGATCAGCTCCACGCGGTCTTCGAAGACCGCCGTGACCCGCCCGTCGCTCTGCCCGAGGTAACCGCCCGGGCGCACCCGGTAGGTGACCTTGTCCGGCCCCATCACCAGCGCGACGGTGCCTGCACCGGTGCCGATGGTACCGACCATGTCCAGTGCATCCAGCGGGAAGCCTTCCAACGGCTCCTTGCGCCGGTTCGGATCCGGACGCATTCCGCCATTCCCCTGCTGCGGATTGGTCCAGGCATCGGTGAACGGGTCGCGCATGCCCTGCGCGGAGTACTCGAAGGTCTCGAACTGCTGCATCACCGGCAGCGGCTCCAGCGGCTGTGCCGGTCGTGCACGCTCGCCCTCCACCCACTTTTCAAGATTCGGCGCATCACCCGGCGTGCTGGTCACGCCGCGGCCGCATGCGGCCAGCAGCAGCACGGCAGCCACCATTCCACAACGTGCAAAGAAGGAACGGATCACTTCTTGTCCTCCTTGCCGGCTTCAGCCTTCTGCTGTTCCTGCACCTCGGTCTCGTCCAGGTAGCGATAGGTCTTGACCGTGCCGGACAGTTCCAGCGCGCCACTGCGGACGTTGCCGCTGGTCTTGTCCTTGGGCTTGAGGTTGATGTCGTGCATGGTCAGGATCACCACCCGCGGCAGCGAGGCCACGCCGCTGACGAACGCGCCGAACTGGTGGTAGCTGCCCACCATCCGCAGCTTGATCGGCTTCTCGGCGTAGAACTCCTTGACCTGCTCCTGCTCGGGCTCGAACAGCTCGTTGGTCAGGCCGCTGGACAGCGCGGTCTGCGAAATGTCGATGATCAGGTCCGGCATTTCGGTCTTGCTGGGCAGCTGCCGCAGCATCTGCTGCAGCACCTGCTCCATCTGCGCCAGCTGCTGCTTCAGCGGCGCCAGGTTCACCGCGCGTTCCTGCTGCTTGGTGAACTCCGAACGCAGCTCGGTTTCCTTCGATTCCAGGCCGGCCAGTTCCTCGCGCTTGCCGCTGATCAGCAGCATCCACGCCAGGAACATGATCACCAGTGCCAGCAGCGAACAGAAGACGATCTTGGCCTTCTGCGGCCAGTTGCCGATGTCGTTGAAATCCAGGTTCTTCAGATCGATCTTCTGGCTCATGCGCGGTCCCCCTGCAGCGGGGCATTGAAGGCCTGCGGCGGCTGCGCCAGGCGGCTGCCCTCAGGCTTCGGGGCAGGCTGGGCAGCCGGTGCGGCCGGTTGGTTCGGCTTGGCCGGAGCAGCGGCCGGCGCACTTGCCGGCGCGGCAGCAGGTGCCGCCGGCGTCGGTGCAGCCGGGTTCGCTGCCGGACCTGCAGCCGGAGCCGCAGGCGTGGCCGCATCCGGGCCAGCGGCGAGCGGTGCCACCGGCGCCGGCGCAGCCGTCGCCACCGAACCGTCGGCGTTCAGGCCCGGCGTCGCCGCCACTTCCTCGCTCTGTGCCGGCAGTTTCACCTTGACCACGAACACGTACGGCAGCGCCTTGATATCCGCAACCGGGCCGGTCTTGCCGTCCTTGTCCTTCTCGGGGTCACGCGCTTCGATGATCGACAGCTCCGGGTTGGTCATCCAACCGGAGGTCTCCAGGTTGCGCATGTAGGCCGAAACACGGGCATTGGACTGGGTACGGCCTTCCAGGGTCAGCACATCGCCTTCCTGCTTCAGCGCGGTCAGCACCAGGCCATCGGGGATCGTGCGCACCAGCGCATCGAACAGGTGCACCATCTGCGAGCGCTTGGCCTGCAGTTCCTCGATCACCTTCTTGCGGGCCAGCAGGCGGTCCTTCTGGGCGTCGAGGCGATCGATCTCCTTGTTCTGTTCCTTGACCTTCTCGATCTCGGCTTCCAGATAGGCGTTGCGGTCCATCTGGCCGCTCACCTGGCGGTCGTAGTAGAACCAGATCAGCAGCGACAGCAGCAGGCCACCGATCGCGGCCATGCCCAGCATTGCGTAGAACTCGCGCTGGCGTTGCTTGCGCCGTTCGGCGCGCCAGGGCAATAGATTGATGCGTGCCATCAGTCGAAGCTCCTCAGCGCCAGACCGGTGGCGATCATCAGCGCGGGGGCATCCTGGGCCAGCGCATGCGCGTTCACCTTCGGGCCCAGGGTCATCTGTGCCAGCGGGTTGGCGACCACGGTCGGCACGCCCAGCTGTTCCTCGACCATTTCCGGCAGACCGCCGAGCACGGCGCAGCCGCCGGCCAGCACGATGTGGTCGACGCGGTTGAACTCACTGCCCGCATAGAAGAACTGCAGCAGGCGGCTGATCTGCTGGACCGTGGCTTCCTTGAACGGCTCCAGCACTTCCATCTCGTAGCTTTCCGGCAGCCCGCCCTGGCGCTTGGCCAGTCCGGCTTCCTCGTAGCTCAGGCCGTAGCGGCGCATGATCTCGTCGGTCAGCTGCTTGCCACCGAACACCTGTTCGCGGCTGTACAGGCTGCGGCCGCCGCGCAGGACATTGAGGGTGGTCATGGTGGCACCGATGTCGACCAGCGCGACCACGCCCTCGATGGATACCGGCAGCTCGCTGGCGACCAGGGCATAGGCGTTCTCGACCGCGAAGGCCTCCACGTCCATCACCTTGGCCTGCAGGCCGCCCAGCTCCAGCGCCGACTGGCGCAGTTCCACGTTCTCCGAACGCGACGCGGCCAGCAGCACCTGGACCATCTCCGGGTTGTTCGGGATCGCCCCGATCACCTCGAAGTCCAGGTTCACTTCCTCGATCGGGTACGGAATGTAGTTGACCGCTTCCAGCTCGATCTGGGCTTCCATGTCGTTTTCGTCGAGCTCGGCCGGCATCGGGATCACCTTGGTGATCACCGCCGACCCGGCGACGGCGGCAGCGGCCAGCTTGGCCTTGCTCCCCGAGCGGTTCATCGCGCGGCGGATGGCCTCACCCACGGCCTCCACTTCCACGATGTTCTTCTCCACCACCGCATTCGGCGGAAGAGGTTCCACAGCGTAATGTTCCACACGAAAACGGTTGCCACTGCGGGACAGCTGCAAAAGCTTTACCGCAGTCGAACTGATGTCGACGCCCACAAGCGGCGACTGACTTTTTGGGATGAGCCCCACGGTTTCTCCCCTGCCGACGGGCACTTGGACGCAAGACCTGCGCCCGAGCATTAATAACGTATTCTTAGCAAATGGCAACGGCCCTGCTGTGAAGTCCCTCACGGATTCACCATGCAGCCCCTGACTGTTCCCTTTGCGCTCCCCGGCGACGACCCCAGCCGCCACCTTGCGTAATCTATACTCTGCGACCACGAAATTCGCAATCGGAATCTGAACCCGATGACTCGACTCCGCCGCTGGCTGCGCTGGATCTTCCTGATTGTCCTGGTCCTGGCGCTGATCGGCGCGGCCGCCGTGGGCGGTCTGTACTACGCTGTGTCCTCCAAGCTGCCCGACGTGCAGACCCTGCGCGACGTTGAAATGCAGGAGCCGATGTACGTCTACGCTGCTGACGGCAAGCTGATGGCCGTGTTCGGCGAGACCCGGCGTACCCCGATCACCATGAAGGACGTGCCGGAGAAGCTGAAGCAGGCGTTCCTGGCCACCGAGGATGCCCGCTTCTACGAGCATGGCGGCGTGGACTACATGGGTATCGGCCGCGCGGTGTGGCTGCTGGCCACCACCAACGACAAGCGCGTGCCGGGTGGCTCCACCATCACCCAGCAGGTGGCCCGCCAGTTCTTCCTCAGCTCCGAGTACAGCTACACCCGCAAGCTGGCCGAGATCCTGCTGGCGCGGAAGATCGAGTCCGAGCTGAGCAAGGACGAGATCTTCGAGCTGTACCTGAACAAGAGTTTCTTCGGCAACCGCGCCTACGGCGTGGCCGCTGCTGCCGAGTTCTACTACGGCAAGAAGCTGAACGAGCTGGACCTGGACGAGATGGCCTCGCTGGCCGGCATCCCCAAGTTCCCGTCTTCGGGCAACCCGATCTCCAACCCGGAACGTGCCCGCCAGCGCCGCGACAACTACGTGCTGCAGCGCATGGCCGACCTGAAGTTCGTCAGCCAGGCCGAGGCCGACGCGGCCAAGGCGGTGCCGATGCACGCCACCGCGCATGAGCCACCGGTGCAGGTCGATGCCCCGTACGTGGCCGAGCTGGTGCGCCAGGAAATGATCGCCCGCTTCGGCGGCGATGTGGTCAACAAGGGTTACCACGTCACCACCACCATCGACTCGACCCTGCAGACCGCCGCCAACCTGGCTGTCCGCGATGGCCTGCTGCTGTACGACCACCGCCACGGCTGGCACGGCGTGGAGAAGCAGGTCCAGGTGGGTGCCGGCGAAGACGCCGCCGCCCTGGCCGAGCACCTGCGTGGCATGTTCGGCCAGGCCGGACTGCTGCCGGCCATCGTCGCCAGCACCGGCGCCGACGGCAGCGCCACCGTGGTGCTGGCCAACCGCAGCGAGATCGTGCTGCCGGCCGGTGCCGCCAAGTGGACCAACAAGACCCCGGGCAAGCTGGTGCAGCGCGGCGACATCGTGCGCGTACGCGCCGGTGCCAAGGACGGTGAGTGGCTGCTGGACCAGCTGCCGCGCGGCCAGTCCGCGCTGGTCTCGCTGGATGCCCACAACGGCGCGCTGAAGGCGCTGGTGGGTGGCTTCAGCTTCTCCGGCAACAAGTTCAACCGCGCCACTCAGGCCCGTCGCCAGCCGGGTTCGAGCTTCAAGCCGTTCGTCTACGCGGCTGCCTTCGACAAGGGTTACAACCCGGCCTCGATCGTGCTCGACGCCCCGGTCGTGTTCCGCGACCGCCGCGGCAAGACCTGGGCCCCGCAGAACGACGGTGGCGGCTTCCGCGGCCCGATGCGCCTGCGTGAAGCGCTGGTGCAGTCGCGCAACCTGGTCTCGGTGCGCCTGCTCGATGGCATGGGCGTGGACTACGCGCGCAAGTACATCAGCGAGTTTGGCTTCGCCGAATCGGAACTGCCGCCGAACCTGTCGATGTCGCTGGGTACCGCCTCGCTGACCCCGCTGTCGGTGGCCCGTGGCTACGCCGTGTTCGCCAACGGCGGCTCGCGCGTGGATACGTGGCTCATCGACCAGGTGAACGACCGCGACGGCAACCTGGTGTTCAAGGAAAACCCGGCACTGGCCTGCCGCGACTGCGCCGGCAGCAGCGACCAGCCGGTCAACCAGGTGGTGGACGGCTTCAACTTCGGCGCCCCGGCCCCGAAGGTCGACCCGGCCGCTGCGGCCAAGGCCGAAGCCAAGACCGAAACCCCGGTGGCTCCGGCCAACCCGGATGCCCGCACCGCCCCGCGCGCGATCGACGCCCGCACCGCCTACCAGCTGGTGTCGATGATGCGCGACGTGGTCCAGCGCGGTACCGGTGCCCAGGCCAAGGTGCTCGGCCGCGAGGACGTGGGCGGCAAGACCGGCTCCACCAACGACCACCGCGACGCCTGGTTCTCCGGCTTCGGCGGCCCGTACGTGACCACCGTGTGGGTGGGCCGCGACGACTTCCGCTCGCTGGGTTACCGCGAATACGGTGGCAAGGCCGCGCTGCCGATCTGGATCGACTACATGCGCACCGCGCTGAAGGACACCCCGATCGCGCAGAACGACCCGCCCAGCGGCATGGTCCAGGCCACCCTCAACGGCGCCACCGAGTGGGTGAAGGTGGAAGACATGGACCGCCTGACCGACTACGACCTGAACCTCAATACGCCGCAGGCCGACGCCGCCGCGTTCGATATCTTCTGAGGAAGGGTGCAGCGGGTGCCCCCAGGTAGATGCCAACCTTGGTTGGCACCGATGCGGCTCTGGTAGATGCCAACCTTGGTTGGCACCGATGCCGCCCCGGTAGTTGCCAACCTTGGTTGGCGCCCTGTGCCGACCAAGGTCGGCACCTACCAAAGCGTTGGTGGGTGCCAACCTCGGTTGGCACCGATGCCGCCCCGGTAGTTGCCAACCTTGGTTGGCGCCCTGTGCCGACCAAGGTCGGCACCTACCAAAGCGCGGGTGGGGCCAACCTTGGTCGGCGCCGATGCCGCCCCGGTAGTTGCCAACCTTGGTTGGCGCCCTGTGCCGACCAAGGTCGGCACCTACCAAAGCGTTGGTGGGTGCCAACCTCGGTTGGCACCGATGCCGCCCTGGTAGATGCCAACCTTGGTTGGCGCCCCTTGCCGACCAAGGTCGGCACCCACCAAAGCGGTTGCATCCGCCATACCCACGCAGATGTCACATCCGTGCGCTAGTCTGTAGCCAGGTCGCAACAGGGAGTCATCGCATGCATCGCGCCCGTCAGCATGCTGCCAGCCAGACCCGCGAGCGGCGCCACCGCCTCGCCCACGAAGCCGCCCGCCTGATGGCCGAAGGCGGCATCCGCGACTACCACCAGGCCAAGTTGAAGGCCGCCAGCCGGCTCGGCATCCACGACGATGCCTCCCTGCCCCGCAATACCGAGATCGAAGACGCCCTGCGCGAGTACCAGCGGCTGTTCTCCGGGCCCCAGCACGGCAACGAACTGCAGCGCCGCCGCGAAGCCGCCATGCGTGCCCTGGAGTTCCTGCACGGCTTCGCCCCGCGCCTGGCCGGCCCCGTACTGGACGGCACCGCCGACGCCAACAGCCCCGTGCAGCTGCACCTGCACAGCGACGACCCGGAAGCCGTGCACCGCTTCCTGGACGAACACGGCATTCCCGCCGAATCGCGGACGCGCCGCCTGCGCATGGACCGCGAACGCTGCCTGGATGTGCCGGTGTGGGTCTTCAGTGCCGAAGAGCTGACCTTCGACCTGGCCGTGCTGCCGTACGACGCCCTGCGTCAGGCGCCGCTGTCACCGGTGGATGAGAAGCCGATGCGGCGCGCGTCTGTGGCGCAGTTGCGGCAGGTGCTGGCCGAGGCGGAGATCACCGCGTACATCGGCGGTTGACGGTAGCGCCGGTCCTGGTGGGTGCGGACCGGTGGTCCGCACTGTGCTTCAGGCGTCCGGATGTCTGACCGAAGAGCAGTCGAGCGCGAATCCTGCCCTCGGCCCAACGGCATTCCGCGCGCATGGCGATGCGTTCATCTGGAGGGCGCCTACAGATCCTTCGGCGCGGCACAACTCTACAGAAGGCAACGGCCGTCGCGTTACGGCGGCATTCCGCTGCCGGTTGAGGACTCCGTGCCCATCATCCACTCCGGCAGCCACGGCGCCGGGGCGCGCCTGGGGTACTCCGCCATCATCCGTGCGTGCATGCTCTGCAGATCGTTCAACAACCATGTCTGGTAGTAGATGTCGTCGAACGAATCCGACCAGCCGCTCTTCACCCGCTGGCGGTCACCACGTTCCAGGCTCGGCATCAGATCGCTCGGCCCGTCCAGAATCCGCTGCAAGGTCTGGTTGATACCCGCATTCTGCACCGCCGCCTCGCGCAACAGTAGGAGGCGGGCCTGCACCTGAGCGCACGGGTAAGGCACACATCCTCCGGTAACCTCGATGTAGTCCGCGATGTCCGCCAGCAGATTCGCCTTCAGGCGCCATGCCACTTCCCCGTCCAGCACCTGTCGCACCCGCATCGTGCGCACCGTACTGGCGCGAACCTCCTGCGGCGTGGTGAATTCCTGGCCCGGCGTGCTGCCGCCATGGCGCACCAGCACGATGCGGTGGATCGCTTCGTTGGTGATGCCTTCCACCCGCAAGGCTGCAGCCTGTGGGTGCATCCGCGGCGGCGGCACGTTGGTGTACCGCCAGTAGTACCAGAGCAGCAGCACCACACCCGCCAGGCACAGCGCACTGACCACGATCCTGCCATTCAAGTGGCGCGTGTAGTACCGGTAGCGCGCACGCCACACATAGAAGGTGCGGTAGCTCATGAACCGGCTTACCCAACCATACATTGCCATCTCCTCGGCAAGGACCCCGGCGCGACGGGGTGGATTACGCGCGTCACGCCGGGGCTGCATGGCTTACCAGCCGATGCCCACACCCACGCCCATGCTGCGCTCACCGCTGTTGGTGAACGCACCATTGAGGCTGAAGGTGGCTGAGCCCTTCTCGTTGAGCACGCGCTGGTAACCCACCGCCATGGCCGACTCACCCTCGCTGTAACCCACGCCCGCACCAAGGCGGTTGTAGGTGGCCAGGCCGGCGGTGTTCATCGCCATCGCCGTCTGCGCGCTGCTCATCGCCGCCATGCGGTTGAAGCGCTTGTCCATCTTGTCCAGGCGGTGCTCGAAGTTGCTGATCGCACCATCGGTGTACTCGTTGGCGCGGGCCAGCATCTTCTCCAGCTCGGCGGTGTCGACCTGCGGCTTCGGCGTGTCGTCCTGCTTGGCCTTCGGCTGCGGCGTGGGCTTGCCGCCCTCGCCTACCGAGGCGACCTGCTGGGAGTCCTTGCCTTCCGGTACCACAGGGGTGTCTTCGGTCTGCGGCTTCGGCACCGAGGTCGACGCCAGCGCACGCGGTGCCGGGGCGTCGTCGATGCGTTGCTCCAGACCGTCCATGCGGCTGTTGAGCTGCTGCTGCATCGAATGCAGTTGGCCACCGTTGACCGCATCACGGCTGCCTGGCGCCACTCGGCCGTCCGCAAGATTGGTCAGCACCATGCCATTCACGCCATTCAGCGCGATCTGGCTCATGCCGTCGGCACGGGCCGAAGGTGAATCCTGGAAAATCGAATTGAGCTGACCTTCCACCTTGTCCGCGCGACGCCCGGCGGTGATGACGGCGCCATCGAGTGCCGTCAGCGCATCTTCTACAGTGTTCTGCGTTCCGCCCTGCACCGTGTAGGTCGGGGCGATGATGTTTCCATTGCCGTCCATGCCTGCGCCGCCGCCGAAGGTGGCGAGGGAATCATTGAGCTGAGAAACGGTGGTGGCGTTGTGGTCGGCGGTGCCTCGGGCGATGTTCACCATCCGGCGTTCGGTTCCAGCACTGCCAAAAGACACAGTTCCTGCCTCAGTAGCTTCCGATCCTGCGCCCAGTGCCAACGACCCTTCGGCACCAACATGAACCCTTGAACTTGCACCAATTGCAACGCCGTTTGTCGAAGCCACATGTGCGCCGGCGCCCAAAGCAAACCCATTCAATGCAGCAACTGACACGGTCGCGCCTCGTCCAACTGCAACCGAGTTGACCCCCAAGGCAGAAGAGAGTGCACCGATAGCAGTGGCGCCCTCTTCTACTGCCCGCGCTGAATCCCCGATCGCAACACCCAGCACCCCAGCTTCAGCACGCTGGCTAAACGAATCCACGCCGATGCCAACGTACTGAGCGACATCTTCCAATGACGCAACTCTGCTGTTCGTCGCATGAAGCTGACGCCCCGAGACTGCCTCTGCACTACTCGCGTCGATGGCGCCATCCGCCACACCACTAATCTTCCTATTGGCATTCGCGCCGTTGCGCACATCCAAGATCGTGCCACTGTTCTTCTCGCCCAAACGCACACTCCCAGACGCAGATACCTGCGCCACCAGCCCACCCAGCGCCGCAGTCTCGACCAACGCCTTGGCCGCATCCGTCTTTGCCACGCCAGCTTCCGTACCCGCAGACCTGGCAATGCCCTCCACCGTCACCACCTTGTCATTGGTCGCGTTGAGCTGCCTGCCATTGACGGCCTCGTAGCTGCTGGCGCTGACTACTCCATCAGCCACGCCGCTCAGCTTCCGATTCGCGTTCGCGCTGTTGCGTACATCCAGCACGGTGCCACTGTTCTTCTCACCCACGCGGACATTGCCGCTGGCACTGGCCTGACTGAGCAACCCATTGAGCGTCCCCACCTGGGTCAGGGCTGAGTTTGCGGTGGTCTTGGCCGCGCTGGCGTCGCTCAGCGCGGTGCTGACGTTGCTGTTGGTGGTGTTGAGCTGCCGGCCGGTCACCGCATCGGTGCTGGTAGAGGACAATGCTGCATCGGCAACACCGGTGATCTTGCGGCTCGCGTTGGCGCTGTTCCGCACGTCCAGCACAGTGCCGCTGTTGCTTTCGCCCACACGGACGTTGCCCGATGCGGACGCCTGACTCAGCAGTCCAGAGAGCGTGTTCGCTTTCGACAACGCACTATCGGCACTGGTCTTCGCGGAGTCAGCGACAGATCGAGCGGCCGTGACGTTGCTGTTGGTGGCATTGAGCTGCTTGCCGGATACGGCCTCAGTGCTTGTTGTACTGAGCGTGGCGTCTGCCACGCCCGTGATCTTGCGGCTGGCGCTTGCGCTGTTGCGGACGTCCAGCACAGTGCCGCTGTTGCTTTCGCCTACTCGGACATTGCCCGAAGCTGAGGTCTGGCCCAGCAGCCCTGAGAGCGCATTGGCCTTCGACAACGCGCTATCGGCATTGGACTTCGCGGTGTCCGCAGCCGTCTGCGCCTTCGATACGGCCTGATGGGTAGCATGCAACTGATTGCCAGTGACTGCATCGGTACTACCGGCACTGACCGCACCATCTGCGATGTACTGGATCTTGCGCTTCTTGCTGGAGCTACCAACGGACACGGAATCGACCGAAGTCGTGACTGAGCCAGCGCCCAAAGCCACTGCATTTTCATGCTTGGCTTGTGCACGGTCGCCCAATGCCACCGCACTGATGGTGGTCGCCTTGGCCAGATTGCCCAGCGCGCTGGCGAACTGCGCCGTCGCCTCGCTGCCACGCCCCAGCGCGGTGGTCTGGCTGGCACTGGCCTTGCTCAAGTAGCCCGCAGCAGTACTATGCTCCGCTTCTGCCTTGGCATCCGTGCCAACGGCAATGGAGAAATTCCCACTCGCGTTCGCACGGAAACCCGTCGCCACACCGCCATTGGCACTGCGTGTGCCTGCACCAATGGAGATGCCTGCGTTCTGGCCCGAGACCTTGTTGCCCTCCGCATCCACGCCAGCACGTGCGTCGTCACCCAGTGCCACACTGCGCCCGTTGTAGGCCTTGGCATTGTTACCGAGTGCCGTACTGATGCCGTAGCTGCCATTTTCGGCGGTGGCTCCTCTCCCGAGTGCCAGGGTGGTTGCGTCAATACGATTGCTCGCCGCCTGGGCAATGCCTCGGACGGCGGCGGCCTCCGATTTGGCCGCATCGGCCGTCTTCTCGATCACGGCCAGTTTCGTGTTGGTCGCATACAACTGCTTGCCGGTCACCGCATCCGTGCTGGCCGCGGTGAGGCGGGCATCCGTAACATTCACGATCCTCCGGGTCAGCTTGGTACTGCTGTTCCCAACCGAGACACTGTCCACCTCCGTTGCACGGGAGTCGGCGCCAAGTGCAATTGCATTGTCTGCCGAGGAGCGCGCACCACTACCAATTGCAATCGCATTGAACTTCTCGGCCAGTGCGCTGTTTCCCAGCGAGGTGGCCCCCAGTCCCTTGGCCTTCGCACGGGTGCCCACAGCAACGGCGTGTCCGCTGCCCTCTGTTTTGGCGTGAAACCCCAATGCAACGCTGTCAACACCCGATGTCTCGGCAAAAAAGCCGACGGCAGTGCTGTACTGACTGTGTGTGGCGGCTGCACTGCCCAAAGCCGTGCTCCTGTCCCCGAACGCCTTCGCGTCCTTGCCTACTGCGGTGGAGTGGCTGTATGTCGCCTCAGCGGCAAGTCCGATGGCCACCGCTGACTGATCAAGCATCTTGGCGTTCGCGCCGAGGATTGCGACACCTTTTCCAGAGTAGATCGGAGCGAAGGGAGGGCTCGAGACGGCAAGGCCGCTAGCCTCAAGGACGCCGCTCATGGGCCTGAAACATCCGGGCCTCCGGTCCTGGCCATCCGGCTCGCACGGGAAGTACGGCACCTCTTGATTTTCGGCAGCGTAGACGGTGGCAATGCTGAACAAGGCACTGGTCAGCAGCAGGATACGCAGCGGTGCCGACGACGAAGCCTTGCCGGCGTTGCGGGAGCGCACGCCTGCAAGTTCGCTGGCCACCACCCAGCACTGTTTGGCCGTGCTCCAGATGCGGCAATAGATGTGATTCATGTTCTTTCCTTAACAGGACAAGGGAAATGAAGCCCCGCGCGTGCGCGGGGCAATAGAAGGTCAGGCGCTCGGCGCCAGGGTCGTTACGTGATCGCGATAGCTGTCGTTCGACAGTCGGTACTGCAGCTGCAGAGTGCTGCCCGGCTGGAGTTGGAACGGCAAGGTCAGCGCAGCGTCGGGGTAGAGACTTCTGGACAGCTCAAGCGGCGTGCACACGCCACCGGTTTTGCACTCGGCAGCACCGGTAATGCCCACACGCAGCGTGCCGGTGTTGCGCAGGGTGTTGCCCTGCAATTGCAGATCCACGCTGCCCTTGGTGGGCACTACGTTCACCAGCGCGCCCCAGACCAGGCTGACGCCGACGTTGGCCTGCGCCGCCTGCTCGTCGCCTTCCAGAATGGTGCCGTCGGGGCCCTTCACGCCCTCGAAGTAGATGCGGTAGGCCACCTCCTTCTCGACCGTCTGCAGCGGAATCACCCGGATCAGGCGATTGCCACCACCGCTGAGTGCGAACTTGCCGGGCGTGATGGCAATCGCCGCATCGGCCACTTCCACTTCAATCTCTTCCTCACCCACCTGTGCCGGGTTCGCAATGCGCAGCAGGCGGGCCTGCACGTACTGCGGCTGGGTGGATTGCGAGTACACGCGGATCTTCGTGCCATGCTTGGCATCCACCGCTGCACGCATCGGATGAATGGACAGATTGGCCTGTGCCGGTGGGGCCAGCAGTGCGCTCAACGGCAACAGGCAGAACAGCAGCTTCTTCATGATGAGCCTCCGTGGGGATCAGGGTTTGGCGGTCGGCACGCGTAGCTCAACCGTCAGCTCGCCGTCGTAGAGACCGGGGCGTTTGCTGGCGATGGGCGTGGGCGGGGTTTCCAGCGTCAGTGGCGTGGGCACGCAGTACACGGGTTGACTGATGCCCGGCAGCAGCACCATGCGCAGCTGCGCGCTGTCGATACCGCGCAGCAGCTGTTCCTCGCCGTGCTTCATTGCCAGCAGGTTGCCGCCGTAGTTCACGCCAACCTGGTAGTCGAGGCGCTGGGTATCGTCGCTGCCACCGTCCTGATGCCAGACCGAGAAGTCCCGCCCAGGCGGTGGGCGCGGCCCACTGTCACGCACGGTGACGCCGAGGAATTCGCTCTGCGAACCCACGCCGTCGTAGAGGCACATGTCCACGTCTTTGCGCCCGGCGACGACCTTGCGGATGGGGTCGTAGCGCAGGTCCATATTGACTAGGGGGGCGACACCGTCGAAGCCTGGGAAGTAGATCGTGATGGCGTCGTAGTCGGTGACGGTGAAATCGAAATTGAAGGTGGCTGTTGCAACCGGTGCGGTGGCTGGATCGGCTTTGATGTTCAGGCGCATCGTGGCCTTCCAGTGGCCTGCTACAAGCCTGGAAAGTTCGGCTTGAGGAAGGACCAGTTCCGCCCCCGTTCCGAGGGGAAACTCCACGCCTGGAGAGCATTCGAACCAGAACGCAGCATTTAGCCAGCGCTTGTCTTTGTCCCAGAAATCGGCAGAGCAAATGCGACCGGAGAACACCCTCCGCACGTGGCCAATTGCGCGAACATCGGCACGTAGGCCAGTCCGCTGCTCAACCATCCGAAGCCAGATCTCCGACTCGCCCAAAACGATGTTCGTCCTTCCTTCTGTCTCGCACCTTCCAAATTCAGGATCAGAAGCAGACCCACAAACCACATGGATCTGCCCGTACTTGAACGCCAAGTCGTGACTGAACCCCAACACCGTCCGCGGCGCCCACAGCTCCACATCACCCGGCACCGCCGAGCGATCCCAGGTCATCACGATGTCCCTGCTCTGATCCGCCGGATGCGTCTCCGGCGGCCACTGCGCCCACGCCCTCGGCGCCAGCGCCACCAGCGCACACACCAGCATCAACACCAACAACACACGCCGGTTCATGGCGTTCCTCCTGCAGCAGCGGTCTGGGGCGTGGCGGCAATCAATGCGCGTTCCTGCAGCAGGCGGGTCACCCGGGCCTGCTGGCGGATCTCAGCCGGCAGCTGGGCCACGGCCAGCGGCTCGCAATGCACGGCGCCCACCAGCAGCACCACCTGGCGGCGCTCGCGCACCTGCAGCGGGCAGTGCAGCAGGCGGTCGTCCTGCAGCAGGTACAGCGTTGTTTCGCGACGCGGGAAGTCGGCAACGAAGCCGCCGTTGGCGCTGGTGCCGGGTACCGGCGCGTTGAGGATGCGGGCGCCACCCAGCGGCGCTCCGGCAAGATCCTTGGCATTGCCGATGAAGGTGTAGGTCACCTCGATCGGCACCGGCATGCGCATCAGCCGCCCGGGGCTGAGGAACATCGGCCGCGCGCCACCCACGCCGGTCACGCGGATGGCGGCAATGCTGTCCAGCGTGCTGGCGTCCTGTACTTCGGCGCGGTGCGCCTGGTACGACGACAGCGGCAGCAGGCGGCGCTCGCCGATCTGCAGGCGTTGCCTGCGCAGGCCGCCCACCTGCAGTTCGGCCGCCACGCCACGCAGGTCGACATCGTCGGTGTCGGCCACCTGCACGGCCAGGCCGGCGTCGGCGCCGTTGCTGCCGCTCCAGTAAAAGCCGCGCTTGCCCAGTGCAAAGCCGGAGCTGTGCATGCCGCTGTAGGCGGTCTCGCTGCGGCCGCGCTGCTGGTAGTGCGCCAGCGTGGCGCCGCTCTGGCCCAGGCTGTTCTGCAATTGGCCGCTGAGCGTGGCGCTGTAGCGGTCACTGTTGTTGGCGCGCAGTTCGGCCGACAGCTCGCGGTACTGCGCATCGACGTCCTGGCGCAGGCTGTGGCCGACGCTGTAGTTGATGTCCGGGCGCTGGTGCTGCGGCTGGCGCACGTCCACGCTGTAGCGGCGCTGGCCGCTGCCGGCGGTACCGCGCAGCAAGCGGGTCAGACTCAGGTTGAAGTAGATGCCGCGGTCGCGTTGGTCACTGCCACGCAGGCTGTCGCTGGCACGCTGCTGCCACACACCCACGCGCGTGGAGACACTGAAATCCTGCCAGCGATGGCTGCGGCTGAAGCTGGCCTGCCAGGTGCGGCTGAGCTGCGGCTCGCGGCGCGGTTGCCACGGCGACGGCGGCGGCAGCAGCGGGTCCAGCCCGGCCAGCGGATCGTCTTCCGCACCCGGCAGGATGCGCCCGGCGCGCCAGGTCTGCCGACGCGTGTAGCCCACATAGGCGCTGCCACCGGCCAGCGGCAGCGCCATCGAGGCGCTGAGCGAATTGGTGCAGCCCAACTGGTCGCGGGCGTCGGCCTCGAACTGGCAGGCCTTGCCGCGCATGCGCTGCTGGTAGATGTTCCAGGACGCGGTGCGGCGGTACGACAATTGGTGCTGCTGGCCGGTGCTGCCATCGTTGCCGCGCATGCCGCCGAAGCTGGCGCGCAGTTCCTGGGTGGCATACAAGCGGCGCAGGTCCACGCGCAGCTCGCCGTAGCGGAAGCCGCCCAGGTCGGCGGCGCCGGCTACCATCGCCACATCACGGCCCAGCGGCACGCGCATGCCGGCCACGGCCACGCGTTCGCCATCGAAGCGATCACTGCGACGCTCGTTGCGCCTGCCGCCCTGCACGAACCACTGCCACTGGCTGTTGGTCCAGTCGCCGCCCTTGTCGAACGGCGCGTCTTCGCTGCGCACCAGCACGCCGTCTTCGTAGATGCGCAGGGTGATGGTGTAGTTGCCGAACGGGAAGTTGCGGGTGTCGATCTGGTTGATGCCGGCCTGCAGGTAGGAGGTCTGCAGCAGGCGCGTGCCGTCGTAGGCGTCCACGCGTGCGTCGCGGGCCAGCAGCACGGTCAGCGGCGTGGCCTGCACGGCGGCATCGGCATCCACATAGGCCTGGGTAGTGCCCACGCGCAGGCCCTGCAGGCGGTCCAGCGGCAGCATGCTGAAACTGAAAGTGCCGCCCTGCGGGCTGGACAGGTTGCGGCGGTCCATGCGTCCGGCCTGCAGGTAGTGCGCCTGCCCCAGGTCATGGCGGTAGTAGACGTTGTCGAACTGAAACGCGCTGTCACTGCCGCGGCTGCGATAGCGCTGCTGGTTGAAGTTCCATTCGGCGGAGACATGCCCGCGATCGAACAGGCCAAGCACGCCGGTGCCACGCGCGGACAGCGTCTGGTAGTCGCGGCTGCCACTCACATTGATCACCTGCTGGTGCAGGAAGGCGTTCTCGGCATTGGCACTGACGGTGTGGAAGCGTTCGGCAGCCGGCTTGCCGGGAATCCAATGGCGGGCGACGAACAGGCGCACTGCGCCCTCGCCTTCGTCGTACAGCGCGCGCACGGCAGCGGGGTCTTCTGGTGGATCGAGATAGCCGCAACCAGCAGTGGCGCCACCGAAGCGGCAGGCCAGGTGGCTGTTGCGCGGCATGGGCTGCGACAACGCGGGCAGCAGCGCGGCCTGCGCATCGGCAGGCAGGTCGAGCGCCTGCAGCACGCTTGCTGGATCTTCCAGCTGTACGTGTTCCAAGGTCACGCGCACCGGCGACAGCCCGGCCGAGCGGCCGAACAGCTGGATGTCGAGTTGTTCGGTCTGGCCTTCGACCAGATCCTCGAAGCCGGGCGGGACGCCGCGCGCCGCCGCCAGCGGCGTTGCCAGCGCCAGGGCGAGCGCGACCGCCAGCCGGGTGATGGCGGGGGCGTGTGGGGTCATGGGGGTACCGCTGGAAAGGCAGCCGGCCCGGCGTACGGGCCGGCGCGGGGATTACGGCGTGGTGGCCTTCTGGTTCAGCACGATGTTGACGATGCCGGTGTAGGCACCCTTGGTGGCGATCGGGGCCGGCGTGGTCTGGGCGATGACCAGCGGCATCGAGATCGACGCGCCCGGGGTGGAGCCGGCACCGGTGAACAGATCGGCGGCCTTGAACTCGACCGGAGTCACTGCCAGCGCGCGGTTGTTGAGGCTGACCGTCATCGGCACAGTAACCTTGCCATCACCATTGGCGAGCACAAAGGCGCTACCAATCTTGGCCTCGATATCGGCGCTTTCATCATTGGAGTGGATGCGCACATGCTGGGTGCTCGGCACCAGGCCACGCAGCGGATCGTGGGTCAGGGTGACGGCGTCCGGCAGTGCGCTGCCGTCATCACGCAGCAGGGCCAGGGTCGGGTCGACGTCGGCGTAGACGGAGATCTTGGTTTCCACGGCGTGCGCGGACAGCGAAGCCGTGGCCAGCGCTGCAGCGAGCGCGGCCTTCTTGATAGTGGCGTGCATGGGTGTCTCTCTCGGACAAGGGGGAATATGAAAGCCCCCCTCCCCTAAGGAGATAGGGAGGGAGGCGCCGCCCGCAGAGGTGGTTGCGGGCGACGGAGAGAATGTTAGAAATCCCTTGTCCTGCCGGCCATTCAAGCATTCCTAAAACATTGAATGCTAAGGAAGATTCTTGAAGGCGCTCAATGTTTGAGGGTTATGCAATTTCCCTCATTCGTTGAATGCAACAAACCTCATTGCCTTGCTTTTGTAGAGTCGAGCCATGCTCGACTGCTGTTCGCGCCGCTCGCGCTATGCGTGCGAGTCGAGCATGGCTCGACTCTACAGTGGTTCATCCACGCATGGCGTGTATCTACAGACAAGGTTACGCAACTTCCCTCACGCGTTGAGTACAACAAACCCCATTGCCTCGCCTTTGTAGAGTCGAGCCATGCTCGACTGCTGTTCGCGCTGTGCGTGCGAGTCGAGCATGGCTCGACTCTACATGTCGCAATCGTGACCGAGCCTCAGCCTGCGGGCACCACGGTGGCCCGATCAACAACGATGTCGGTCGGCTTGAACCGATACGTGTCGACCTCGCCATGCGGTTCCACCACCGTACCCATCCGATGGCCTCCGTCGGCAGATCGTCGTCGATCTCCTATTCGATCAAGGCGATGACAACAGAAAGGACTCCATGGCCGCCACCAGGGCCAAGGGTGTCTCATTCATCGGGTAGTGCCCTGCATCCTCCAGAACCTCCAGCGTGGCCTGCCGGTAGCGGCGCAGATAGGTGCGCTCCATCAGTGATCGGTTGAAGGTCGGATCGTGCCCACCTATCAGCACCTTCAACCGGTGCTCGCCGACGATCTCGTCGCTGAAATCCGTATCTGCCCACGCGGCTAGATAGGCAGCAAACGCGTCGGGCGCGGAGTGCTGCATTGAATAACGGGCCTTCCAATCCAGCCAGGCTGCGGGCAGCCGCCCGCCGGTACTGCGATCGATGATGGCCCTTCGGCTGGCCACGCTGCCGGAAGCGCTCTCCAGAAGTCCTCGCGTGGATGCGTCATAGGCAATGCCGCCACAGGGAACGGGTGCGATGGCCAGCATGGACCGCACCCGCTGGGGGGCGAGCACGGCAATGCGCTCGATCGCCATGCCCCCCATGGAATGCCCCGCTACGCTGAACGTTTCCAGCTGAAGTGCATCGGCGAGCGAGAGTGCGTCACGGGCGATTTCGTCGATGCTGTACTGCCCCACCACATCGCGCATGCCGCCGTATCCACGGCAGTCCATGAAGATGTAGCTGAAGTGGTCGCGTGACAGCCACGGCTCGATCGGTTCGAACGCGTGTGCGTCGCCGAACCAGCCATGCAGGACCAGGACGGAGTGAGGCCCCTGCCCCACGCGATGAAAAGTGTTGGCCATGAAGCATTGCCGCAATGAGGAGGAGTGTTGATGCTAGGCAGCGCAGGCCCGGCCCACCGTCGATGACAGGTCAACCGCTATAGAATCCGGGCCATGCGCAATTCGCTGCTCGATCCCTATGAAGACCTGCCGCGCGATGTCGTGGTCACCTCGAACGACTACGCAGCGTCGTCCACCTTTCCGCGCCATGCCCATCGACGCGGACAGTTCGCGTTCGCCGCGCGCGGCACCATCAGCGTGACGACACCGCAGGGGCGCTGGCTGGTGCCGCCACAGCGCGCCTGCTGGGTTCCCGCCGGGCTGGCCCACGAGATGACGATGCGCGGGCCGGTGACGATGCTCAACGCCTTCCTTTCCATCGAGGCCGCTGCTGCGGTGACGATGCCGGCGCAGTGCCACGTGTATGCCGTTTCGCCGCTGCTGCGGCAGCTGCTGGAAGGCGCAGTGGACCTACCTGCGCTGTACGACGAGGACGGGCGTGCGGGCAAGCTGATGCAGTTGCTGGTCGCGGAGATCGCGTCGATGCCGATGCTTTCCCTGCATGCGCCGTTGCCTGCCGATGCACGCCTGGCACACGTCTGCCGGGCGCTGTTCGATGCGCCCTCACTCGCCATCGGGCTTGATGAGGTGGCTGCGGATGCAGGCATGAGCCGGCGCACCTTCACGCGGACGTTCCGCGCGGATACCGGGGTGAGTTTCGCCGAGTGGCGGCAGCAGGTGTGCCTGCTGGCGGCCATCGAACGGCTGGGCCAGGGGCAGGCGGTGACACGCGTGGCCCTGGACCTGGGGTATGCGAGTCCCAGTGCGTTTTCCGCCGCGTTCCGGCGCGAACTGGGGTGTTCGCCGAGCCAGTATTCAGAGGTGTAGTGCTCTGCTTTTGTAGAGTCGAGCCATGCTCGACTCAGCAAGAGCAGTCGAGCATGGCTCGACTCTACAAAAGCGTGCCGACCAAGGTTGGCACCCACCAGGACGGCAAAAAAAACGCCCCGCGGATGCGGGGCGTTCTCGGCACAACCTACGCGGGCGATCAGCCCTGGTAGTCGCGCACGTCGCTGCCGGTGTAGACCTGGCGCGGACGGCCGATCTTCATTTCCGGGTCAACCTGCTGTTCGAGCCAATGCGAGACCCAGCCGGAGGTACGGCCCAGGGCGAACATGACGGTGAACATTTCGGTCGGGATCTGCAGCGCCTTGTAGATGATGCCGCTGTAGAAATCGACGTTCGGGTACAGCTTGCGGGCGACGAAGTACTCGTCCTGCAGCGCGGCCTGTTCCAGCTTCACGGCCACGTCCAGCAGCGGATCCTGCACGCCCAGCTGCTTGAGCACCTTGCTGGTCATCTCGCCGATGACCTTGGCGCGCGGATCGAAGTTCTTGTAGACGCGGTGGCCGAAGCCCATCAGGCGGAAGCCGGAGGTCTTGTCCTTGGCCTTGACCACGGCGGACTCGACGTTGTCGGCGCTGCCGATCTCTTCCAGCATCTTCAGCACGGCTTCGTTGGCACCGCCGTGGGCCGGACCCCACAGCGCGGTGACGCCAGCGGCGACCGACGCGTACGGGTTGGCACCGGTCGAGCCGACCAGGCGCACGGTCGAGGTCGAGGCGTTCTGCTCGTGGTCGGCGTGCAGGATGAACAGCAGGTCCAGCGCCTTGACCACGTCCGGGTTCAGGTCGTACTGGCCATCAGCCGACTCGAAGGTCTGCTTCAGGAAGCGGCTGACGTAGTCCAGCGAGGTATCCGGCTTGTTGGCCGGCAGGCCCTTGCCATGGCGGTAGATCAGCGCCGACAGGGTCGGCACCTTGGCGATCAGGCGCACGGCGGCCTGGCGGCGCTGTTCGGCGTCGGACAGGTCCAGCGAGTCGTGGTAGATGGCCGACAGCTGCGCGATCGCGGCAGCCAGGATGGCCATCGGGTGGGCGTCCTTGGCGAAGCTGCCGATCAGGGTGTTGATCGACGCATCGACGTTGGCTTCGGCGGTCAGCTCATCGGTGAAGGCCTTCAGCTGCTCGGCGCTCGGGCGCTCGCCGTTGATCAGCAGGTAGGCCACTTCGACGTAGCTCGACTTTTCCGACAGCTGTTCGATCGGGTAGCCGCGGTACAGCAGCACGCCCTTGTCGCCGTCGATGTAAGTGATGGCGGACTTGCAGCTGGCCGTCGCGGTGAAGCCGGAATCGTAGGTGAAGAACCCCGTTTCCTTGGTCAGCTTCGCGATGTCGACGCAGTCGTTGCCAAGGGTGGGTTTGATGACGGGCAGAACGACGGACTTATCGCCGGCGTTGAGCGTGACCTGATCAAGATCGGACACTGTGTGCGCTCCTTCATGGGAAGGCGCCTGCCCAAGCGCATTGGTCAGGCACGTGAATGACGTCCTCGGCCTGTGCCGGGGATCACGCCATTATCGCACAGCAGCATTTGCCCGGCGCTAGACAGAAGTCGTATACGACAGGCGGCCAGACGCCGGCCGTTGAGCGGCCCGGATCGGCAAAAGCGTTGTCACACGAACGCAGTGTTCCGTCCATCCAAACGCCCGTTGGGTTGGCGTTGGGGAAAAACAAACGGCCGCGCAGAGCGCGGCCGTCGGTTCGAAGCTGGATCGACAGATCAGCGCGCGTAGCGCTTCTGGAACTTGTCGATACGGCCCGAGGTGTCGATGACCTTGTGCTTGCCCGTGTAGAACGGGTGCGAAGCCGAGGAAATTTCAACCTTCACCAGCGGGTAGTCGTTGCCGTCTTCCCACTTGATGGTTTCCTTCGTCGCCATGGTCGAGCGGGTCAGGATCTTGAAATCGGAGGTGACGTCATGGAAGACGACGTCGCGGTAGTTCGGATGGATATCGGCCTTCATGGGCTCACACCGTAAATGGGCTGGTGGTCAAGAGCGGCATTATAAGCACCGGTTGCCGCTCGGGGCAACCGGTGCCGGTCAATCAACTTCAGTCCGCGCCCAGGGCCTGGCGCACAAGGGCCTCGAAACGCTGCTGGTCGTAGGCCATCAGCAGATCGCAGTTGTCCGGCTGGCCGGTCTGGCGGTTCCAGTCGACGATGGTGGCGCCGCGGCTGAACGTGCCGTTCAGTTCCACGTTCAGCGGACGCGATTCGACCTGCAGCTGCCCTTCCGGGTTCAGTGCCCAGGCCATGGCCACCGCATCGGCGGTGTACCAGCGCCCGCCCTTGCTGTCTTCGGACAGGCCACGGGTCTTGCGGGAGATCAGCTCGTAGAAGCGGGCACGATCGGAATCGGCCTGCAGCCACTTCTCGGCATCCTGCAGCGGCAGGCCATGGGCGACGGTGGCCTCCCAGTCCGACACCAGCAGGTGCTTGAACGAAGTGAACACCACGTGCGCCGCTTCCGGATCGAACGCAATGTTGAATTCGGCCGCCGGGGTGATGTTGCCGTGGCAGGTGACCGCGCCACCCATGACCACGATGCGCTTGATGCGCTCGGGCAGGGTCGGGTCCAGCTTCAGTGCCAGCGCCAGGTTGGTCAGCGGGCCAAGCATCACCAGCATCAGTTCGCCGGCGTGCTCGTGCGACAGGCGCAGGATGGCCAGCGCGGCATGCTCGGCCTCGGCCTGGCGGCTCGGCGGCGGCAGGTCCACGTCGCCGTAGCCGTCACGGCCATGCACGTGGGCGGCGTCAACGGAGGGATGCAGCAGCGGATCCGGGCTGCCGGCAAACACCGGCACGTCGGCGCGGCCGACGATGTCGCAGAGCTTGAGGGCGTTGCGGACGGTGTACTGCAGGCCGACATTGCCGGCGGCGATGGTCAGGGCGACCACGTCATGCCGTTCGTCGGCAAAGGCCATCAGCAGGGCCAGGGCGTCGTCCACACCGGGGTCGGTGTCGATCAACAGGGGGATCTTGTGGGTCATCGTTGCCGTCTTCAGATCGGCAACGAAGTGTGGACCGGGATGATGACCGTTGCAAGTACGGGGGGTTGGGGTTCGGCAGGGCTGCGCCCTGCACCCGCAGAGGCAGGAGCAACGGCAACAGCAACGGCAACGTCAGAAGCTGGTTTTCTGGAGGATGGCGGGATGGGTCCGGTGGCAGGGGCCGCCGTGAACCCGTCCATGGGGGCTTGGTCGCGGCATCCATGCCGCTCACACCCCTGCCACCGGACCCATCCCGCCTTCGACAGATTTCCGCGATCTGTCGGAACGGCGTTCTGCTCTGGTGGGTGTCGACCTCGGTCCACACATCCACGCAATGCGTGGAGGAACATGTAAATGATCGAATTGGCTCTCTGTAGAGTCGAGCCATGCTCGACTCCCGCGCGCAGCGCGAAAAGCAGCCGAGCGTGGGCGTGGGCGTGGCTCTACAGTAGATCCACGCCATGCGTGGATGAGCGTCCCGGGGATGGGGTCAGAGCCCTTTGCTGTGCAAAGGGGTCTGACCCCGCCACTTACGCCGAGGCGTAACGCACGGCGGTGCCGATCCAGCGCTGCACCACGCGATCGGCCAGCGCGGGTTGCTGGGCCAGCAGGCGTTCGGCAAGATCGTGCACGCCGGGCAGCAGGCCGGCGTCGCGGGCCAGGTCGGCAATGCGGAAGCCGGCCAGGCCGGTCTGCCGGGTACCCAGCAGTTCGCCGGGGCCGCGCAGTTCCAGATCCTTTTCGGCGATGACGAAGCCATCGTTGGTTTCGCGCATGGTCTGCAAACGCTCGCGCGCCATCTGCGAAAGCGGCGCCTGGTACAGCAGCACGCAGCGCGATACCGCCGAACCACGACCCACGCGGCCGCGCAACTGGTGCAGCTGGGCCAAGCCCAGCCGTTCGGCATTCTCGATCACCATCAGCGAGGCATTCGGTACGTCCACGCCCACTTCAATCACGGTGGTCGCCACCAGCAGGTCGATCTCACCGGCCTTGAACGCCACCATCGTCGCCAGCTTCTCGGCGGCCTTCAGGCGGCCATGCACCAGCCCGACGCGCACGCCCGGCAGCAGCGCCTGCAGCGACTCGTAGGTGGCCTGCGCCGGCGTCGCATCCAGCTCCTCGCTTTCCTCGATGAGCGTGCACACCCAGTACACCTGCCGCCCTTCCTGGCAGGCCAGCGCGATGCGCTCGATCAGTTCGGGACGGCGATCGTTGTTGAGTGCCACGGTCTGCACCGGTGTGCGGCCGGGAGGCAGTTCGTCAATGGCCGACACATCCAGATCCGCGTATTCGGACATCGCCAGCGTGCGCGGAATCGGCGTGGCGGTCATCACCAGCTGGTGCGGCACGCTGTTGCCACCCGCGCCCTTGTCGCGCAGGGCCAGCCGCTGGTGCACGCCGAAGCGGTGCTGTTCGTCGACGATGGCCAGAGCCAGATCCTGGAATACCACCGCCTCCTGCATCAGTGCATGGGTACCGACCACCACCTGCGCTTCGCCGTTGGCGACCTGCTCCATCACCTTGGCGCGCGCCTTGCCGGTGACCTTGCCGGCCAGCCAGGCGATACGCACGCCCAGCGGTTCCAGCCAGCCGCGCAGGTTGTTGAGATGCTGCTCGGCCAGCAGTTCGGTGGGCGCTGCCAATGCGACCTGCTTACCCTGCTCGACTGCCAGCATCGCGGCCAGTGCGGCGACCACGGTCTTGCCGGAGCCGACGTCGCCCTGCACCAGCCGCAGCATCGGGCTGGGCCGTGCGAGGTCTTCGCGAATCTGCTTGAACACACGCGCCTGTGCACCCGTCAGCGCGAACGGCAGCTGTTTCAGCAGCGCCTTGGCCAGCTTGCCGGGGCCGGCCAGCGGCGGCGCATGGTGCGCCTGCAAGGCAATACGCTGGCGGCGCAGGCTAAGGTGATGGGCCAGCAGCTCTTCCATTGCCAGACGACGCTGCGCCGGGTGGGTGCCTGCTGCCAAGGCGGCCAGATCGGCATCCGGCGGCGGCCGATGCACGGTCAGCAGCGCACTGCGCAGCGACGGCAGGCCGAGGCCATCCAGCCAGCCGCTGGGCAGTAGTTCCAGCGTGCTTTCCTCAGGCAGGCGATCCAGCGCCTGACCGATCAGCTTGCGCATGGTCATCGGGCCGACGCCTTCGACGGTGGGATACACCGGGTCGAGGCGGTCGCCGAGTTCGGGATCGTCGTTGCGGCCCAGCACCTGGTAGCTGGGATGGACGATTTCCAGGCCGAGGTGGCCGGGTTTGGGCGTGCCGAAGCAGCGCAGCCGGTTGCCGACCGCGAACTGGCCGACCTGCTGCTGGCGGAAATGGAAGAAGCGCAGCACCAGGGTGCCCTGCCCCTCATCCTCCACCGCCACTTTCAGCATCGGCCGGTAGCGCATGCCGCGCTCGACCGCGACCACCCGCACTTCCACCTGCGCCGGCACGCCATTGCGCAGGTCTTCGATGCGGGTCAGCCGGGTCCGGTCTTCATAGCGCAGCGGCAGATGAAGCCAGAGATCCTGCAGGGTGGCCAGGCCACGCGCCTGCAGTTTGGCGGCCACGGCCGGCCCCACGCCAGCGAGCATCGCCAGGGATGCTTCGCCGGACGGTGACAGGACCGGGGTGACCGCCGCCTTGCGTGCCACGTGGCGGTCAGTCGATGACCATCACCGCGTCGACCTCGAAGTTGGCGCCCTTCGGCAGGCCGGAGACTTCGATGGTGGAACGGGCCGGGTACGGGGCCTGGAAGTAGTCCTGCATGACCGCGTTGACCTTGGCGAACTCGCCCAGGTCGGTCAGGTACAGGCCCAGGCGCACGACCTTGTCCAGCGAGCCGCCAGCGGCTTCGGCCACGGCCTTGAGGTTGTCGAAGGCGCGGCGGGCCTGCGCTTCAACGTCACCGGCGCCGACGATGTCGCCGGTGACCGGGTCGAGCGGGATCTGGCCGGAGAAATACACGGTGTTGCCGGCGCGCACGGCCTGCGAGTACGGGCCGATGGCGGCGGGGGCCTTTTCGGTGTTGATGATCTGGCGGGACATGGGTCGCTCCGGTGCTTGGGGGAAAACAGAGCGGTGATTGTACCGGGTGGGGGCGCGCGTCGGCTGGGGTCGGATCCGTTTCCCGGCGGGAAACGGCTCTGACCCTGCACGGTGATGGTAGTGCCGGCCGCTGGCCGGCAACTCCATGAACGTTTGCCGGCATCGCAAGGTTGCCGGTCAGCGGCCGGCACAACCGGGAATATCCACGCATGGCTTGGATCTACTGCGATACAACCGGTAGCGTCGGGCCATTCCCGGCGAGCGCGCGATCATCCACGCATTGTGTGGACCTACGGGGGGATTCAATGGGGTCAGAGCCCTCTCCGCAGGAGAGGGATCCGACCCCCGGGTTCGCGTTACTGGCGGCGTACCGATTGCACGACCGACAGGCGGCGCAGGCGGCGCATCACTTCGGCCAGGTGGTTGCGGTCGCGCACCTGGATGTTGAACGCCAGCACGGCAGCGTTGAAGTCACGGTCCAGGTAGTCCACCCGTTCGATGTTGGAGTGGCTCTGGGCGATGGCGGCGGCCAGCTGCGCCAGCACGCCGGTGCCGTTCTCCACTTCCACCACCAGCGAGGTGTCGTAGTCGCCGGAAACGGTGGTGTCCCAGCCGATCGGCACCCAGCGCTCGGGCGACTTGCGCAGCTCGGCCAGGTTCGGGCAGTCCATGCGGTGCACCACGATGCCCTTGCCGGCGGTGTGGTAGCCCATGATCTCGTCGCCGGGAATCGGCTGGCAGCAACCGGCGAAGGTGACCACGCCGCGCTCGCTGCCGTTGATCAGGATCTTTTCCTGCGAGTGGTGGCGCGAATGCGGGCCGCCACGCAGTTCGGCATAGGCCATCAGCGCCTGCGCGGCCTGGGTCGGCATCCAGTTGCCCAGTGCGACCTCGGCCAACAGTGCCTCCAGGCGCGGGAAGCGGTGCTCGGTCAGGAACGCATCCAGGCGCCCCTTCGGCAGCCGCTCCAGCGACGAATCCATCGCCTCCAGCGCACGGTCGAGCATGCGGTGGCCGAGCTGCACGGCGTCTTCGTGCTCCAGCTGCTTGAGCTGGTGGCGGATGGCGGTGCGCGCCTTGCTGGTGACCACGAATTCCAGCCACTGCGGCTTCGGCGTGGCCGAACGGGCGGTGATGATCTCCACCGACTGCCCGGACACCAGCTTGGTGCGCAGTGGCACCAGCTTCTTGTCCACGCGCGAGGCCACGGCCATGTTGCCGACGTCGGTATGCACGGCGTAGGCGAAGTCCAGCGCGGTGGAATTGCGCGGCAGGGCCAGGATCTTGCCCTTCGGGGTGAACAGGTAGACCTCGTCCGGGAACAGGTCGACCTTGACGTTGTCGAGGAACTCCAGCGAGGACCCGGCGGCGCGCTGCGAGTCGATCAGCTCGACGATCCAGGCGTGCGCGCGGCTCTGTGCGCTGTTGGGCGAATCACCACCGAACTTGTAGGTCCAGTGCGCGGCCACGCCGCGTTCGGCAATCAGGTCCATTTCCTCGGTGCGGATCTGCACCTCGATCGGCGAGCCATAAGGCCCGAACAGCACGGTGTGCAGCGACTGGTAACCGTTGGCCTTGGGAATGGCGATGAAGTCGCGGAAGCGGCCATCCAGCGGCTTGAAGGTGGCATGCACCGAACCCAGCGCGTGGTAGCAGCTGGGCACGCTGCGCACGACCAGGCGGAATCCGAACACGTCCATCACCTGGTCGAAGGATTTGTTCTCGTCGCGCATCTTGTTGTAGATGCTCCACGGGGTCTTGATGCGGCTGACCAGGCGGTGCTCGATCCCTTCTTTGGCCAGGCGCTGCGACAGCTGCACTTCCACCTGCGCCATCGCCTCGCGGCGCACTACCGGCTGACTGCGGATGTGTTTCTCGATGATGGCGTGGCGCCACGGGTACAGCGCCTTGAAACCGAGGTTCTGCAGCTCGCTCTTGACCAGGCTCATGCCCAGGCGCTGGGCGATGGGTGCGTAGATCTCCAGCGTCTCGCGGGCAATGCGGCCGCGTGCTTCGCGGCTCTGCGCGCCCAGCGTGCGCATGTTGTGCAGGCGGTCGGCCAGCTTGATCATGATCACGCGCAGGTCGCGCGACATCGCCAGCAGCATCTTGCGGAAGCTCTCGGCGGCTGCTTCCTGGCGGTCGCGGAACTTCAGCTTGTCCAGCTTGGTCACGCCGTCGACCAGTTCGGCCACGGCTTCGCCGAACTCGGCGGCCAGCGCCTCACGGGTCAGCGGGGTGTCTTCGATGGTGTCGTGCAGGATCGCGGCGATCAGCGCTTCCACGTCCAGGCCGAGCTCGGCCAGCACCTGGGCCACGGCCACTGGATGGGTGATATAGGGCTCGCCCGACTTGCGCGTCTGCCCAGCATGCGCGGCGGCGCCGACTTCCCAGGCACGGCGCAACAGCGGCAGCTGTTCCGGCGGCAGGTAATGGGCGGCGCGTTCAAGCTGGAGGACGTAGTCGGGTACGGCGGCAGCGGGGGCTGCGGCGACCTTGGCAGTGGGGCCTGGGTTCATGCCCGAAGCCTATTCCAGCGCGACGTTTACGGCAAATCCTGAATGCGAAACAGCCCGCACGGGGCGGGCTGTTCGGCACATCCAACGATTACGTTGATCGATGCGATCAATCGTCGTTCTTGGACATGTCTTCGTCGGCGACCACTTCCGCGGCAGCCCACTCCAGCGCTTCGCGCTCGGCGCGCTCACGCTCGGCCTTCTCGACTTCGTCGATCAGCGCGTTGTCGATCTTGCGGGCAGCGATTTCGCGCAGCGCCAGCACGGTCGGCTTGTCCTCGGTCTCGCTGTTGTCCAGCGTGGCCTGCACGCCGTTGGCGAGCTGGCGGGCACGCTTGGAAGCCATCATGACCAGTTCGAAACGGTTGTTAACGACTTCCAGGCAATCTTCTACGGTGATGCGGGCCATACGGGCTCCCGGCGACCGGTCGGCCGCTCAGTCGAATGAGGGAAAGGGGACGGAGTGTACTGGCAGGGGCTGGACAAAATCAAGCCAACCCCTACCCGATTCTTTTGGAATCAGTCAGTTGCGCCCGGATCAGGGGTCAGCAGGGCCTGGATCAGGCCGGCGTGGCGGACCTTCTGGGCCTCCCGGCGCAGCCGGCTGGCGGTGAAGATGGCGCACAGCTCGTCCACGGCGGTGTCGAACACCTCGTTGACGATGACGTAGTCGAACTCGTTGAAGTGCAGCATCTCGTCACGGGCCGCGCCCAGGCGCTGGGCGATGACCGCCTCGCTGTCCTGGCCGCGCTTGCGCATGCGGTCCTGCAGGGCCTGCTTGGACGGCGGCAGGATGAACACAGTGACCGTGCCTGGCACCAGCTGGCGCACCTGCTGCGCGCCCTGCCAGTCGATCTCCAGCAGCACGTCCTGGCCGGCGGCCAGCTGCGGTTCCACCGACTGGCGGGCGGTGCCCTTCCAGTCGCCGTGCACCCAGGCATGCTCGAAGAAGTCGCCGGCGGCGATCATCTGTTCGAACTTCTCGGCGCTGACGAAGTGGTAGTGCTGGCCGTTCACTTCACCGGGGCGCATCGCGCGCGAGGTGAAGGAGATCGACAGGGCGATCTGCGGGTCACGCGCCAGGGTGGCGTTGACGATGCTGCTCTTGCCGGCGCCGGAGGGCGCCGCAACGATGTACAGCGTGCCGCGCGCGACGGCGTCCGACGGAGTAGACGGGGCGCTCATGCACGGAACCCAACTGGTTGATTTCGCAAAATTTTTCCTCGATGTTCCAGATCCGGCGCGGAGGATCGCGCCAGGACGGCGGGGGCTGCGCGGAACATCCTGGAACCAGGCCCGGCAGACGACTCCCCGGGGTGCGGGCACGCAACTTTACCAGAGCCACCCCTTGCCGCGCCCGCCCGGCAGGCGCCGGGCCTTGTGCCACATGGGCGTGCGGGGGCCTGTGCTATAACCGGGCCGTACCCAACGACAGCCCGGAGGCCCGTGCCTCCCCGCCATCCCAGGAGAACGGCATGTCCTCGATGAGCCGCCGCCAGTTCCTGAAAGTGACCGGGACAACCCTGGTCGGCTCCAGCCTGGCACTGATGGGCTTCGCGCCCGGCATCGCGCTCGCGGAGGTTCGGCAATACAAGCTGACCCGCGCGACCGAGACCCGCAACACCTGTACATACTGTTCGGTGGCCTGCGGCATCCTGATGTACAGCCTCGGCGACGGCGCCAAGAACGCCGAGCCGAGCATCTTCCATATCGAGGGCGACCCGGACCATCCGGTCAACCGCGGCACGCTGTGCCCGAAGGGTGCCGGCCTGGCCGACATCATCCACAGCAAGTCGCGCCTGCTCTACCCCGAGTACCGCGCACCGGGCTCGAACGAGTGGAAGCGGCTGAGCTGGGACGATGCGCTGGACCGCATCGCGCGGCTGATGAAGGAAGACCGCGATGCAAACTTCGTGCAGAAGAACGAGGCCGGGCAGACGGTCAACCGCTGGCTGACCACCGGCATGCTGGCGGCCTCGGCGACCAGCAATGAAACCGCGGTGCTGACCCACAAGGTCGTCCGCTCCCTTGGCATGTTGGCATTCGACAACCAGGCACGTGTCTGACACGGCCCGACGGTGGCAGGTCTTGCCCCGACGCTAGGCCGTGGTGCGATGACGAATCACTGGGTCGACATCAAGAATGCCGACCTGATCCTGATCATGGGTGGCAATGCCGCCGAGGCACACCCGTGCGGGTTCAAATGGGTGACCGAGGCGAAGGCACACAACAAGGCCCGACTGATCGTGGTCGATCCGCGCTTCAACCGCTCGGCCGCGGTGGCCGACGTGTATGCGCCGATCCGTACCGGCACCGACATCGTGTTCCTGGGCGGCCTGATCAACTACCTGTTGACCGAGGACCGCATCCAGCACGAGTACGTGCTGAACTACACCGACATGTCGTTCCTGGTGAAGGACGAGTTCGCCTTCAAGGACGGCCTGTATTCGGGCTACAACGAAGAGAAGCGCAGCTACGACCGCTCCAGCTGGGACTACGCCTACGGTGACGATGGCTTCGTGCGCAGCGACCCGACGCTGAAGGACCCGCGCTGCGTCTACACCCTGCTCAAGCAGCACTACGCGCGCTACACCGTGGAGATGGTCGAACGCATCTGCGGCACGCCCGCCGACAGCATCCGCCAGGTCTGGGACATGATCGCGTCCACCGCCGGCAAGGACAAGGCGATGACCATCCTGTACGCGCTGGGTTGGACGCAGCACTCGATCGGCGCGCAGAACGTGCGCGCCGGCACCATGGTGCAGCTGCTGCTGGGCAACATCGGCGTGGCCGGCGGCGGCATGAACGCGCTGCGCGGGCATTCCAACATCCAGGGCCTGACCGACATCGGCTTGATGTCCGACCTGCTGCCCGGCTACCTGACGCTGCCGAAACAGGACGAGCAGGACTACGACGCTTACATCGCCAAGCGCACGCAGAAGCCACTGCGCGCCAACCAGATGTCGTTCTGGCAGAACTACCCGAAGTTCCACGTCAGCCTGATGAAGTCGTGGTGGGGCGACGCCGCTACCGCCGACAACAACTGGTGCTTCGACCATCTGCCCAAGCTCGACAAGCCGTACGACATGCTGCAGGCGTACGAGCTGATGAACGAGGGCAAGATCCACGGCTACATCTGCCAGGGGTTCAACCCGCTGGCTTCGGCGCCGAACAAGGGCAAGCTGATCAGTGCGTTCTCCAAGCTGAAGTTCATGGTCAGCATGGACCCGCTGGAAACCGAGACCATTGCCTTCTGGCAGAACCATGGTGCGTTGAACGACGTCGATCCGGGCACGATCCAGACCGAAGTATTCCGCCTGCCGACCACCTCCTTCGCCGAGGAGAACGGCGCGGTGGTGAACTCCTCGCGTTGGCTGCAGTGGCACTGGAAGGGTGCCAATCCGCCGGGCGAAGCGCGCAGCGACATCGAGATCATGTCCGAGCTGTTCCATCGCATCAAAGCGATGTACGAGAAGGACGGCGGTGCGTGGTGGGAGCCGGTGCGTGACCTGGCCTGGAAGTACTCCAACCCGGAACTGCCGACGCCGGAAGAACTGGCGATGGAATACAACGGCAAGGCACTGGCCGACGTGTTCGATCCGAAGGACCCGACCAAGCTGGTGCGCAAGGCCGGCGAGCAGCTGGCCGCGTTCGGCGACCTGCGCGACGACGGCAGCACATCCTCCGGCTGCTGGATCTACATCGGTGCCTGGGGCCCGACCGGCAACATGATGGCGCGGCGTGACAACAGTGACCCTACGGGCATCGGCAACACGCTGGGCTGGGCATGGGCATGGCCGGCCAACCGCCGCGTGATGTACAACCGCGCGTCGTGCGACGTGGCTGGCCAACCATTCGATCCGCGCCGCACGCTGCTGGCCTGGAACGGCAAGAACTGGGGCAGCGTGGACGTGCCGGACTTCAAGGCCGACGAAGATCCCGCCGGCGGCATGGGCCCGTTCATCATGAATCCGGAAGGCATCGCCCGCTTCTTCGCAAAGGCTGGCATGGCCGAGGGCCCGTTCCCGGAGCACTACGAACCGTTCGACACCCCGCTGCGCAGCAACCCGCTCAGCCCGGGGCAGGCACTGACGCTGAACAACCCGGCGGCACGCGTGTTCGCCAGCGATCGCGCACAGATCGGTTCGCCGGACGAGTTCCCGCATGTAGCCACAACCTACCGCCTGACCGAGCATTTCCACTTCTGGACCAAGCACGGCAAGTTGAACGCCATCATCCAGCCCGAGCAGTTCGTCGAGATCGGCGCGGCGTTGGCCGATGAGCTGGGCATCAACAACGGCAGCCGCGTGCGGGTCAGTTCCAAGCGCGGGCACATCGAAGCGGTGGCGATGGTGACCAAGCGCATCAAGGCCCTGCAGATTGATGGCAGAACCGTGCACCAGGTGGGCGTGCCGATCCACTGGGGTTTCCTCGGTGCGGCCAAGCCCGGATACATCGCCAATACGCTGACCAACGCCATCGGTGACGGCAACTCGCAGACGCCCGAATCGAAGTGCATCCTGGTCAAGGTCGAGAAGGTGTAGGAGACACGCCATGTCACTGCAATCCCTGGACATCATCCGCCGCTCGGCCACGACCACGCCCTCGCCGGAGGCGCGCGGTGCGCACACCGGCCAGGTCGCCAAGCTGATCGATGTGAGCAAGTGCATCGGCTGCAAGGCCTGCCAGGTCGCCTGCATGGAGTGGAACGACCTGCGCGACGAGGTCGGCAGCTGCGTTGGCAGCTACGACAACCCGCCCGACCTGAGCGAACAGTCGTGGACGGTGATGAAGTTCCGCGAGTACGAGGACGAGAAGGGCAAGCTGGAGTGGCTGATCCGCAAGGAAGGCTGCATGCACTGCAGCGATCCGGGCTGCCTGAAGGCCTGCCCGTCGCCGGGCGCGATCATCCAGTACGCCAACGGCATCGTCGACTTCCAGGAAGAGAACTGCATCGGCTGCGGCTACTGCGTGACCGGTTGCCCGTTCGACGTGCCGCGCATTTCCAAGAAGGACCACAAGGCCTACAAGTGCACGCTGTGTTCGGACCGGGTGGCGGTGGGCCAGGAACCGGCCTGCGTGAAGACCTGCCCGACCGGTGCGATCACCTTCGGCAGCAAGCAGGCGATGACCGAGCATGCCGCCGGCCGCGTGGAGGACCTGAAATCGCGTGGCTACGAGAACGCCGGCCTGTACGACCCGCAGGGCGTCGGCGGCACCCATGTGATGTACGTGCTGCAGCACGTGGACAAGCCCGAGCTGTACGCCGACCTGCCCAAGGACCCGCGCATCAGCCCGATGGTGGAAGTGTGGAAGGGCGTGGCCAAGCCGCTGGGCGTGCTGGCGATCGCCGCCACGGCCTTCGCCGGCTTCCTGCATTACATCGGCATCGGCCGCAACACGGTGGACGAGGAAGAGGAAGAACACGCCGAGCGTGAGGCCGAGAAGATCGAGGAGGACCGGTCATGAGCCGCGCCCCGCGCCCCCGCGAGATCATCCGCTACCGTGCGCCGACCCGCATCAACCACTGGATCGTGGCGATCTGCTTCGTGCTGACCGCGCTGTCCGGGCTGGCGCTGTTCCACCCTGCCCTGTTCCCACTGACCCAGCTATTCGGTGGCGGGCCGTGGACGCGCATCCTGCATCCGTTCATCGGCCTGGCCATGGTGATCGGCTTTGCGCTGCTGGCGCTGCGGATGTGGCGTGACAACTTCCTCAGCGCCGATGACCGCGCGTGGATGCGCGGCATGCGCGATGTACTGCGCAACGAGGATGAGAAGCTGCCACCGGTGGGCCGCTTCAATGCCGGCCAGAAGCTGCTGTTCTGGGCCATCATCGGTTGCCTGTCGGCGCTGCTGCTGACCGGCTTCGTGATCTGGCGGCAGTACTTCAGCCACTTCTTCCCGATCGGGGTGATCCGCTTCTCGGTGCTTGCCCATGCGCTGTTCGGCTGGGTACTGGTCTGCGCGATCGTGGTGCACATCTATGCAGCGATCTGGATCAAGGGCTCGGTGCGGGCGATGACCCAGGGCAAGGTGACCTACGGGTGGGCGTACAAGCATCACCGGCAGTGGTTCCGGGACATCCTGCGCGGGCGGCGGGAACAGGGTTAGCGGCAGGGCCTGCGGCCCTGCACCCGCAGAGGCAACGTCAACG